>JALYZS010000190.1 GCA_030948745.1 Vulcanimicrobiota bacterium
GCAACAACGACACCGAGGAGGGATCTTCGGTCGTAGACCATGACAGCAGCGGCGCGAGACTGTCCGGCGCCCATGGCAGGTATTGGACTTGTGGGGTGGCGGCACGTCCGCCGCTCGCGCACAGCGCGCACAGCACGCCCGCGAGCATGAGGCGAAGAGCCCACCATCGAGGGCGAGAAGCGATTTGCAACATGTTCTTTCTCTCCACGCCTACGAGGTTAGCTGTCGGGTGAGCGTCGAAAGATAACGCCTCTGCGATTGTTACATCGCAGATTAACCCCAGGTTTTTTCGTGGTCCCCCGTTCTGAGAAGCCTAAGGCTCCGCAGATTCGGCGTTTGCAGCGTTGGCCTAATAAGCCAAAGCCGCTTTAGCTTGAGGTGATAAGGTGGGAAGCCTTCCGTCTATCAATACCGAGAGACGTACGGCACGCGAGCCTCGATTAACCAATCGTGCTCGTGCCTTCTGCCAATACGGCGGCAATAGCATTCCTCCTGCCTCCGCGCTCGAAGCGGTGTAGGGCGAACAAGGAAGCGCTCGTATACGTGCTATGCGGCGGAGCCGACGCGAGAACGCGGATTCTCGATTTGTCGTCGCTTGCCGTGAATTCACGCCGGAATAGCTCGCGCTTTTCGCCACAAGAAGGTTACCGAAATCCGACAGGCGACCGGGTGAAATCCTAACAGCATTGCGCGTGGCGACCAAGACCTTGAATTCAACCCTCGCCTATGACGACAGCGTGAGGGTTGCGCAGTGGATGTGTCTTCGATGTTTCATTTCTATGCCGCGCGCAACGACAGGCCTGCGGAGCAGGTCGCGGGAACACGAGCGCGTGCTTTTGTGCTTTCCGGAAACCTTACGGCGGCGTCGGCCGCAATGGTAAAATCCTCCATCTCTAGAGACACTATCTCGACCTTTCTTTTTTCGGCTGCAGCGGCGGTATTTGCGATCCTGACCGGAATCTTTTTGGCGAAGACGGTAGGGCCGTACGGGAAGGGCGTGTTTTCCGGAGTGCAGGTATTACAAGCCGGCATTTGCTCTGCGACGAGTGGGGCGGGGGCCGCGATCACGTACCTGTTGACGAATCAAAGAGTGTCTGTACAGGCGCTCGTGCGGCCGTTAGCGGCGCTGCTGCTTGGGGCGACGTCCATCGCCTGGCTGTTTCTCGCCGGGTGGGGATTGTTCAACGGTTTCAACGTCACCTTGCTGACCGCCGGGGCCGTTATCCCTGCGTCGATTATCATCTCGTGGCGGGCGTATTTCTACATGGGCGCCGGGCGGATACGGACTCTCAACTACCAAGCACTGGCAACAGCCATCGCCGTGCTGCTTGCCGTCGCCGTCGCGATCGTCGCCTTGCATGCCGGCGTCGGCGGAGCGCTCGTCGCTTGGGCCACGTGTCTGTATGCGGCCGCCGCTGTCGTGATTGGCGATGTCCTGCGAACGTCCGACTGGAGACAAGAGCGCTGGTCTGCCGAGCACCTCAGATCGCTGCTCCGCTTCGGATCGCGCTCGGGATTGAGCGGTTTGCTCGGCTTTCTCAACTACCGCATCGATTCCGTGGTGCTGATAGCATATCTGGGTGCCGCGGGTTTCGGAGTCTATTCGGTTGCGGTCTCCGCGGCCGAGCTTCTCTTCATGATACCGCGCGCGATCAGCATGGCGGCTTCGAAGGAGATCGGCGAACGAGATCTCGTGATGTCGGGCGAGCTCACCGCGAAGTCGGTGCGCCTAGCGACGGCGTCGACCTGCGGTCTGGCGTTGATCATCGGGCTGGTGGCGCCGACGTTCATTTATCATGTGTACGGACCGAAATTTTATCCTGCGGCATTGCCGCTTCGGGTGCTGTTGCTGGGCGTGGTTGCCTTTGCGGCGGGTGGCATTTTTTCTTCATTCTTCGGGTATCAGTTCGGCCGTCCGGCCGTCCTGTTATACGTGATGGCCGCAACGATCGTGCTCCAAATGCTGCTCGCCATCGTGCTGGTTCCTCGCTATGGGCTATTAGGAGCAGCAACGGCATCCACCGTCACCTATGTCCTTGTAGGCACGATGCAGGCGTTGTACTTTTGCAAGCTGACGCATCTGCCAGTTACCTCCCTCTGGCTGCTGCGGAAGACAGACCTGGATGTCCTCCGACTGCGGTCCAGGTCGACGTGAGACGCGACAGCCGGCGATGTCTTGGCATGAGACAGCAGCCGGTCGCGTCGTGTGACAGGCGGCGCCTTGGCACGTCACTACGCCGTCGTCTTGCAGCGACTCCAGTTTAATGCGTGGCAGGTGGCCTGTTCAGACCGTCGTCAACCGCGTCGTGCACCGTACGGAAAAGGATTTTGAACAAGCCGCGGAGCGCAGCGCCCTGCTCAACCTCTGCGTGTCGGAACCGCACATAAAGCTTGTGAAGTGGTGGGGACGTGCATAGCACGCAGCGCGATAATCGATTTCCGAAGCGTGCCGTGCCGCCAAAAGGTATCGTCGCCGTCCTCGCGCTGTTGGTTGCCGCTTTGCTCATTGCGAGAGAAGTTCATCGTACGCTCGCGACATACGGTCCAGCCGCGGATGCGCACAGGACCATCAATCTCCAAGATTACGATTCCCCCGCGCTGGGCCTCTACTACCTGGATGCAGGCCGTGATAGCGCAGCCGGGACCAACAGAAAAGCCAACGTAAGGATTGGACCGCAGGGGGTACCGGTCGCCATCTACGGATCCAAAGCTGAGAACAATGCGGTGACGGTTGCGCAGTACGCGCTGGAGCTATACCACAACGTCGTCAACCGGCATAGCCGCGAGGACGAGCGGGCCTTCTTGCGTCAAGCCGACTGGCTGGTCGAACATTGCAAGTCCGGGTGTGTCTACACGTTCGCGCATCCGCCGCAAATATCTCGCACACGATGGATTTCTGGCATGGCGCAGGGACAGCTCATATCCGTGGCGCTTCGCGCGTTTCAGCTGACGCACGAGCCTCAGTATTTCACAGCGGCGAAATACTCGTTGCAACTGCTGAAAAAGCCGGTCAGCGATGGTGGAACGCTCGCGACGGATGCAAACGGAGCGTGGTTCGAAGAATACCCGCAATCACCACCGACGCATGTCCTTAACGGCGACATGTTCGCCTTGTTCGGTGTTTGGGACTATTACCGGGTCACCAAGGATCCGGATGCAAAGGCTCTTTTCGAGCGCGGCATCGCTGCGCTGCGTGAGGGCCTGGCGCGGTCCGATACGGGGTTTTGGGGCCGCTACGATTTGCTGCACGCCGGGCTGTGCACGCGAGCGTACATGGATCTCGAAATAGCCCAGGCGCGGATCCTGACGTCAATCAGCGGAGATGCCGCGATCCGGGCGCTCGCCGATCGTTTTCAATCCTACGAAGCCTCGCCCATCACGTTTTTCAAGATCCGGTATTACAACCTGCGCCATCCCGGCGGCTTGCGCGAAATCCTCGATACCGCAGGTCACTCTGCCCAATCAGTACTGAAGGATAATGCTGACTCCAACATGCTGTCAGCTTTTTCGAGGTAGCGGCGCCCTCCGGACCGATTCCAAGGACGTGCCGCGATGAGCGCGGATACGACCGCTCGCGTTGCCGGCGATCGATTGAGCGTATAAAAGTGAATGGCCGGCACGCCCGCGGACAACATATCCACGCATTGCAAAGTGGCATAAGCGACGCCCAAATCGAGTAGAGCTTCGGGCTGCTCCTTACGAGCGTTCATTTCGTGGAGCAACCTTTTGGGGATCGTCGCGCCGCACATAGTGGTGAATCGCGCGATCTGGTCGGCATTTGTTATGGGCATTATTCCTGGAATGATTGGAACGTCGATGCCGATCTGGCGAGCGCGTTGGACAAAAACGTAGAAGCGCTCATTGTCGAAGAAGAGCTGCGTTATGAGAAAACGCGCCCCAGCATCGACCTTCGCACGCAGGTAGCGCAGGTCGCTATCAAAACTTACCGCTTCGACATGCTTCTCTGGATAACACGCCGCACCCACACAAAAGCTATATTGTGCCGAGGCGAGCTCGACGAGTTGGGAGGCGTGAGAAAAACCACCCGGTGAGGGTGCAAAGCTTACGTCGCCTTTCGGCGGATCGCCGCGAAGCGCTAGAACGTTCTGGATGCCAGCGCTTTGAAGCTCATCCAATAGGCTCGTCAACTCCCTGACCGTCGAACCAACACACGTCACATGCGCCATGACCTCGAGGCCTAAGCTGGTTTTCATCGACTTGACGACTTCGAGCGTGCGAGCGCGTGTACTGCCTCCGGCGCCGTAGGTAACCGAGACAAAGGCCGGCTCGAGCGACTTCAGTTGTTCAGCGGTTTCCATCAGAGAGGAAACGCCAGCCTCGCTCTTCGGCGGAAAGAACTCAAAGGAAAAACAGGGTTGCGCTCTTCGAAGAAGGTCGTAGATCCTCACTGGGCCTCAGCGAGCGCCCTTCTAAATCTCAAAATATCGGGGCGGGAAGACGACGTCTATTTTCATATCCGAATATTCCACGCGGTTGACAAGGCGGTCACCTTCAAACTGCTCATATTTCACCGGTAAGTAGCCCTTACCAAAATAGAAGATCTCTTTCGTGATGCCGCCAGTCGTCGCTGGGTCATCTATTTTCACGGTCAGCCTGACGTCTTCTGCATCCTCATTCAAATGTACAGCGCTTGCAACACTACGCAGGTGCTGCAAGATCGCCCCAAGGTTCGTCTGCGCGAAAGTCGCCCCTCGCAGGGTCGTGGCGAGGTGGCTATTCAGGGGCACGTTGAGCGTGAAGGCGCGAAGCAGCCCACCCCGATGTCCGCGAACCCGGTCACCGCCACGCCAAATGCCCAGACTGCCGCGCCCGTCGCCGGCAACGATCTCCGCCCGCGTGTCAAGCGGCTTTGAAAACGAGTAATGATACACGCGATCCTGAACGGTATCGCCCTTCACTTCGTGAGCCGTGATGGTGCAGTCATAGGTTTTGAGGTTGTTCCAACCGGCTGTGACCTTGGCGAGAAAAGCTTGAGCCGTTTCGGCCGGCGCGGGGGCGGCCGTCAACAGAATGATTCCGAGACACATCGATATCGCCCAGAGGCTAGCGGAGCGTCTCATCGGCCCTTGCTTGTGGACGGAGGGATGGCACTTACATTAAGCATGCTAACACTCTCATTTGCGCTGGAAACTCCGATGAGCACATCGGTTTGAGTTTGACCGAGCACATAATCGATCGCCAAGCCCAATGGCGCACCTGCGTAGCGATGTTCTCGGTATGTTCCCATAACGATGAGACTCGCATTTTCGTCACGGGCGGCTTGAATGACGGCCGGCCCAGTCTGTCGATCACGAACGGTCCGGGTGGTGATCTCGATGCTGGCCTTGCGTCCGATCTCCTCCGCGGCGGTCAGGACTTCCAGTGCCTCCCGCTCCTGGGACTGCAGCTCCGCATCGATCGGCAGCGTGTAAGGCACCTCTATCACGTATATCGCCACCAGGTCGGCTTGTCTGCCCTTCGCCATCCTGGCCGCTAAAGCCATGAGGACCTCTGAATGAATCGCAGCAGAAAAGACCACCAAGACATTGCCCGTAATCTCTTGAGCCTGTTCAGCGGCATGCTTTGCTATGATGTCTGTACGACTGGACGGCGCGTGGAGCATCGAGTAAAGCGTTGCGCTGATTGCGGCGATGATGACGACCCCGATGGCACCTCCCAAGGGCTCTATCTGCACCATTACGATTTGACTGCCGAACGCAATGTCTGCCAATAGATGAAACCTCGCCATGCCCCGGCCATCGTAAGCAACAGCGGAACTGAGAAAGGCAGGGCCGTCGCCAGCGAGACGGGTTCGATGCTCAGCAGGCGGGCGAACGCAAGACATCCTAAGATTGCAACTGCAACCGACGTTGCGATTTTGAATCGCAACCGAGCCAGACTCATCTGCTCGATGCTAGGGGTTCTGTAGGCCGTAAAACGGGTCCTAGGG
>JALYZS010000198.1 GCA_030948745.1 Vulcanimicrobiota bacterium
AGACGCGGTTGTCCGCGTTGTACAGATAATCGACGTCGCCATGCCGCTCGCGCCGCAGCACGAGGCCGTTCAGGCGCTCGGGCGCGGGCAGCTCGCCTGCGCCGCCGATGATCTCCAACACGTCATCCGCGGCGAATTGGCGGATGAGCTGCTGCGGCGAGCCTTCGGCCAAGATGCGGCCTTCATCGATGACCGCGATCCGGTTGCACAGCCGCTCGGCTTCTTCCATGTAGTGCGTGGTCAGCAACAGCGTGAGGCCTGCATTGCGAAAGCGCATCAGTTTTTCCCAGACGAGCAGGCGTGCTTGCGGATCGAGACCGGTCGTCGGCTCGTCGAGCACGAGCATCTCCGGATCGTTGACGAGCGCGCGCGCGATGACCAGGCGCCTTTTCATTCCGCCCGACAGCTGATCCAAACGCGAGCGTTCCTTGCCCATCAAACTGAGCGAGTCGAGCAGGGCGACTGCTTTGCTGCGTGCCGGGGGGCCCGTGATGCCGAAGAGCGAGGCATACAGCAGCAAGTTTTCCATCACGGTCAATTCGGGGTCGAGCGTGTTGTCCTGGGCGACGACCCCGATGCGCTGCTTGATGCGCTGCGCATTGGTCGCGGCGTCCATCCCGAGGACGTCGAGCTCGCCGGCAGTGCGACTGATGCGGCAGTAGATCATCTTCATCGTGGTCGTCTTGCCGGCGCCGTTGACGCCGAGAAATCCGAAGCACTCACCGCGTTCGATCGCGAAGTCGATGGCCCGAACCGCCTCGAGTTGACCGTACCGTTTTGTCAAGCCGTGGGCACGCACTATCACAGAAGGCGCAGACATAGCGCCTTCAAATTTCTCTCTTACGATACCAGCGGCCTGGGTAGAACTGTTGACGTGCCCGCAACAGGAGACCATCGCGCCGCGGCGCAACCCCTCCCCGCACGAAGGTGAAGGCGTGATCCGACAACTGTTCCGCTATCTGCGGATGGCCAAGATACCCCCGCTCCTGCCTTGTACGTGCCTGCACGGCCAAGGTTGTTGACGTATGGCCTGCAGCGCAAAGCTTCGCCCCCAAGATACCCCCCTCGATCGCGCGCTCTACGTCCGCGATCACCTGGCGCCCAATCTCTTCCGCAGCATCATCGGTGCGGACACCGCAGCGCCCGCTGCCGGCACACCTACCGCCGCGACGCCCAGCGCGGCATGGCGTCTCTCTCCGCAGCCCTTCGCGCTCTCCCCCGCCACGGTCGCGTCACTGCAATCGCTCGGCGCGGACCTGCTCAAGTTCTATCGCGCCGTCAACCGGATCTACTCCATGAGCGTGCGCGGCACGGCGCCCGAGTTCTTCGCGCGCTATCTCGAACTTGGGAAGCCCGAACATATCGTCCGGCTGCAACGTCAGAACCGTTTTCGCAGCGATGTGCCCTCGCTGATCCGGCCGGATATCATCCTCACCGAAGACGGCATGATCGCGTCGGAGCTCGACTCGATTCCCGGTGGTATGGGCTTCGTCGGCGCCATGGGCCAGACGTACTGCGAGCTTGGCTTCGATCAGGTCGGCGAATTCGACGGGATGGTGCGAGGTTTCGCCCGCATGGCGCAATCGCTCAGCGGCAAGGACCAGCCGACGATCGCGATCGTGGTGTCAGCGGAGTCGGACGATTATCGCGGCGAGATGTCGTGGCTTGCAGATGCGCTACGCGCCGCGGGCCTTGCCGAGGCTGTTGCGCTGCGGCCTGAAGACGTCTTCTTCACCGAAGAGGCGCTCGTCATCGACACGCCCGACGGACGGCGCACCGTCGACGTGCTCTACCGCAATTTCGAGCTTTTCGATCTGCTCAACGTGTCCAAGCAAGAACTCATGATGTACGCCGCACGCCATAAACGTGTGGTCATGACGCCGCCGCCCAAATCGTTCCTCGAAGAGAAGCTGGCCTTCGCGCTGCTGCACAACAACGCGCTCCACACCCTGTGGCGCCAAGAACTTGGAGCGCAGACGTTCGAGCGGCTGCTCAAGCTCATGCCGCAGACCTGGATCCTGGATCCGCGGCCGCTGCCGCCACAAGCCGTGCTCGCGGGGCTGAGCGTCGACGGCTACCCGGTGCGCGACTGGCGCGAGCTTTACGGTCTGTCGAAAGCCGAGCGTCAGTTCGTCGTGAAGCCTTCCGGTTTTTCGCCGCTTGCGTGGGGCAGCAAAGGCGTCTACATCGCGAACGACCTCACGCGCAACGAGTGGATGGCGGTCCTGGACGGCGGCCTTGCGACCTTCGAGTCTTCGCCCCAGATTTTGCAGCGCTACCACAAGGCCCGGCGCGTGCGGGCGCAATATGTGGACGTCGCGAGCAACACGGTCAAGGACATGGACGGGCGCGTGCGCCTGTGCCCCTACTATTTCGTGGCCGCTGACGAAGCGATCTTGTCGGGCGTGCTCGCCACCGTCGTGCCCGCCGACAAGCGTCTCATCCATGGTATGGCCGACGCCATCATGGCGCCGTGCATGGAAGCAGTGGAAGGATACTAACCGGAGCGCCGCGGGTGGGCTATTGGCTGCCCAGGATGTTGACCGCGCGCGCTGCCACGAGGGCCACGGTGACCAGCGACATGAATGCCTGCAGCGTCATGAGCATCTTCGCCCAGCGCGTCAAGGGCGCTGTGTCGGTGGGGCTAAACGCGCTCGAGTTCGTGAACGACACATACACGTAGTCCAAAAAGGCGGGGCACCAGCCGGGTAAGGCCGCAGCCGGCGTGACCATTTGCGGGAACAAAAAGTCGGGCTCGCGATGCTGCTCGGATGCGCGATCGTCCGGACCGCCGCGGTCAAGCTCCCAATACCATAGCGCGAACACGATGACGTTCGTCACCCAGATCTGCACCGCGCCGATGAGCAACTGCTCGCCGGTCGTGCGGCCGCCTTTTTGCAGCAATCCATGGATGAGCAGCAACAGGGACGCGAAGTTCGCGAGATTGATGATCGCGATGATCGCGATGGCCGTCAGCCGCTGCCAGCTTGGTTCCCCCGGCACCCGGCGCGGTGCAGCGATGGACAATGGCAGCAACAGCGCGAGTTCGAGCACGGGGATGAGCCACACCGGACCGAGCGTGAGGCGCTGCGGCAGGGTCATGTAGAGCGCGACCGCGAGGACGACCGCCATCGACGCGGGCCAGCGCACTTCGCCACGCGCCGCCACCCCCCAAGCGCTCGCGCTCTTCCCCCGCGTCGTCATCAGGCTGCGCCCAGCAGTTCGAGCACCGCATCGATATCCGCGGCATCGTTGTAGCCATGGGGCGACACGCGAATGCCGCTGTCGCGGATGGTGATGCCGACTCTGTGGCGCAATGCCTCCTCGTTCAGGACGGTGACGTCGTGTCGCCCCAGGCCCAACTGCACGATGCCCGAGCGCGTCCCCGGCACGCGGCTGCTCAAGACCGGAATGCCGCGCGCTATCGCGCCCTGGATCAGACGGTCGCACAGGCCCAGCACGTGCTGCTCGATCGCGGCGAATCCGGCGTCGTCGAGGAGCCGCAAGCTCTGGCTGAAGCCCATGAGCGCAGGATAGTTGATGGTCGCGCCTTCGAAACGGCGCGCGCCGCTTGCAAGCGGTTGTGAGTAGTCCAAGTACCGGTTTGGGTCTTTCACCGAGCGCCAGGATGCGAACACAGCGCGCAATGCGTCCGTGTGTTTGCGGTTCACGTAGACGACGCTCAGTCCCAGCGGGGTGAGCAACCACTTGGCCGTGCCGAAGTAGCAAAAGTCGATGTGCCAGCCGCGCACGTCCAGCGGCAGATGGCCGAAGCCTTGCATGGCATCCACGGCGAAGAGCACGCCACGCTCGCGGCACCAACGTCCGATCGCGGACAGGTCGTGACGATAGCCGTCGAGCGACGTGACGTACGAGACCGAGACCAGGCGCGTCCGCGGCGTCACCAGTTCTTCCAGCCGCTCCACCGTCATGCGCTGCGCGGGCGTCCGTACGAGCCGGATCCGTACGCCTTGCTCGCGCAACCCCAGCCAGGGATACGCGTTCGCGCCGAATTCGTTGTCGCTCAGGATCAGATCGTCGCCCTCTCGCCAGCGCAGGCCGTGAGCGACGAGCAGCGCGCCATCCGAGGTCGAGCGCAGGAACGCGATCTCGTCCGCTTCGGCATTGAGCGTGGCTGCGGTTTGGGCGCGGGCGGCTTCCACATCCGGCTCGAGACCGGCGATGCCGGCGGAGCCATCGCACATCTGCGCATCCAGCACGCGGATGACCGCTTCACGCGTACGGCGCGGCAGCGGCCCGACGGCGGCATGGTTGCAATACGCCCAGTCGCGGGCGATCGGGAATTGGTCGCGTGAAAGCGGTGGTGCGTCGTCGTGCGGCTCAGGCCGCAGCGCAGAAGACATGATCGTCGGTCTACATATCCCTTCGCGCCTGCGCTTGGCGAAAGGCTCGGTCAACTCCCGCGCTCTTGGATCAGCGCGCGGCGACTCCAGCAGTGCCGACGAAGTCTTCGGCGATGAAAATTCCGTGCGGCCCCACAGCGACGCCGATGCCCACCGCGGAGTAGTCAGCAGACAGGATATTCTTGCGGTGACCGTCCTGCGGCGGCTTTTCGGCCATCATCATGCTGTCGAGCGTCGCGATCGCGGCCCATTGCGCCGCGCGTTCGTCGAGCTTCTCTCCATAGTAGCCGACATTTTCGCCGTACAGCTGGGCGTTGCCGCCGAACGCCGCGTAGCGCGTCATGGGCGATCGACCATTGGCATCTTTGTGCCGCATGACATTATTGTTCTGCATGTCTTCAGCCTGATATTGCGCCGCGCGAGCCGCGATCGGATCCTCGACGAGCGGCGCGAGGCCGAACTGCCGCCGGTGCTCGTTGAGGGCGCTCAACAGACGCGTTTGGATCGCATGCGCAGGCCCTCCCGCCATCTGCTGGGGCGGATGCGCAACCGCCAGCGGCGCGAAATATGCCAGCCAGCTGCTGGCGAAGATAGAGATGATCGAGAATGCGATTTTCAGCGGCTTGCCTCAATACCCGTGGTGCGCACCCCGCGTTGGGGATGTGCATGGTATCGAGCGTCATTCGCCGCGCCGCCAGCCGGACGCGCGTGACCGGCCGCACACTGCGCTGCAGGTGTGCGGCATCTTAAATTCTTAGGCCGTTATCGCATATGTCACGGCAGTGACCAGCGCCACGCATTCCATTCAGGGATGATGCCGCGGGATGCGCTATAGCCGTGCAGGTCCTCGTTGACGACGCCGACGCGATTGATGAAACACAAGGGCAGCGATGACATCATCTCCATCTTGCGCTGCTGGATCTGCTCGTACATCGGTATGCGGCGCGCCCTTTCGTTGATGCGCAGCGCTTCGCGCTCGAGCCGGTCGACCTCGGGATCGCAGTAGCGCGCCTCGTTCGCGCCGGCCGGGGAAAATTGATCGCAGCCGTCGTCTTGCAATGCCGCCGGATCGTAGTTCACACTGTAGCTGTAGGTCGCCAGATTGTAGTTGCCGCTGCGGATCGGGCCGCGGATATCGAAGATGAACGTGTAGGGATAGAGCTTGATGGTCGACTCCGCCCCGATGGCCTTCAGGTTTTGCTGCAGAATGGCGTTGATCTTGGCGACGGTGCCGCTGCCCGACGTGCCGACGATGACAAGCGAGAGCCGGCGGTTGCCTCGATAGCGGTAGCCATCCGCGCCCAGCCTGAAGCCTGCCGTTTCCAGTTCCGCGGCAGCGCGCGCGGGATCGAACGGATAGTGGCGCACATTCGGCGTGTACGCCCAGGACCAGCGTGGCAGGTACTCGTCCGCCAGCACGCCGGAGCCGTTCTCAACTTTCCGCAGAATGGCGGCACGATCCACCGCGTACGCAAGCGCGCGGCGCACGTGCACGTCATCGAATGGAAAGCGCTGCGTGTCGATGACGGCGATGAGCAGACGCAGACTCGTCGACTGCAGCGTGCGCATGCCGGCCAACGACTGGTACTCGCGCAAGCGGCCCGCACCAGCGTCGAAGTCCGCGTCGTTCTCGTGTGTCTGAAAACGCACGAGTTCGGTCGCGGTCGAGGGCTGCGCCTGAAAGACGATCTGCCGCAGTTTGGGTGCGCCGCGCCAGTAGTGCGGGTTGGCGATGAGGACCAGCCGGCCGTTGCGTTCCCACGACTGCAGCATGAAGGGGCCCGTGCCGATCGGGTGCGCGTTGAATGAGGAGCGGTTGAGATCTTTCTGTCCGGCGATGATGTGCGCCGGCATGACGGGTATCGGCCCTTCTTGGATGGCCGCAAAAAATTTCGTCGGCAGAGGCGCGTACGGCCGCTTCAGACGCAGCACGACAGTGTGCGGGTCGGGCGCGTCGAGACGCTGCACCACGTCATAACCTTCACGGATCTGCACGTTGTTGAGCGGATTCATGACCTGCTTGAACGATTCGATGACATCGCGCGCGCCGAATGGCTGGCCGTCAGACCAGGTGACGTTTCTGCGCAGATGATAGGTCACGCTCAGCCCATCTGTGCTGATGTCGCCGTTCTCCACGCTCGGGATGCGTTCGGCCAGCACCGGGATCATGCTGCCGTTGTCGTCCAGCTGCACGAGATATTCCATGACGTACGACGCCAATTGATAGGCGATGTCTGCGCCGGTGAGCATCGGGTTCAACGATGAAGGATCTGAGATGTCGGACAAGCGCAACACGCCTGGTTGCGTCCAGGAATGCGCCTCACCGCCACCCCCGAGCGAGGTGGTGACTTTGCTGCATCCAACGCTCGTGGTCAGCACCACGCATGCGGCGAATGCGAGTGGGAGGAGGATCCGCGTCTGCATGCGCGGGCCATTCTGCGACGCAAACGGCTAGCCCTTACGGGAGCCGGCGGCGCGACCGCCAATCGACCACCCGAGGCGTTCATACACACATGATCGATTTCCGGCTCAGCTCAGAGCAGACGGCCCTGGTCGAGAACCTGCGCCGCTTTCTTCAGCAAAAAATCCAGCCCGATGTCGCCGCCTGTGACAGTGCCGGTAAGGCGCTGCCGGACGCCTTCGCAAAGCTCGCCGGCGTCGGCGTGGTCGGCGCCCCCTTTCCGGAGCGCTACGGCGGCGCGGGTCTTGATTACGTCACGCTCGGGCTGTTGTGCGAGGAGCTCGAGTACTGCGACACGTCCTTGCGCACGATGATGTCGGTGCATATCGGCTTGGCGAGCTGCGGCATCTACCAGTGGGGCGATGAGACGCAACGGCAACGCTTCCTCACCCCTTTGGCGTCAGGCCGCAAGCTTGGCGCCTTCGGGTTGACGGAACCCGACGCCGGCTCGGACGTCGGGGCGATCCGTTCCACCGCCGTGCGTGATGGGGATGCGTACGTCCTCAACGGTTCCAAGATCTGGATCTCGTGCGCAACCCAGGCGCAGACGTTCGTGCTGTTCGCCAAGACCGATCCGGCAGCCGGCAAGCGCGGGTTAAGCGCATTCGTCGTGGAACGCGAAAGCTCGGGCAGCGCGCTGCACAGCTTCTCCATACCGCATAAATATGGCGTGCGTGCGGGCGACACCGGCGGCTTGTCGTTCACCGATCTGCGGGTACCGGTGGCCAACCGGCTGGGTGAAGAGGGCGAGGGCTTTTACATCGCGATGACGTGCCTGGAGAACGGGCGCTACACCGTCGCCGCCGGCGCCACTGGCCTCACGCGCGCGTGTCTCGACGCCTCGGTGCGCTACGCAAAGGAACGCACGTCCTTCGGCGTGCCGATCGGACGGCACCAGCTCGTGCAAGAGATGCTCGCCAACATGACCGCTGGGTACGAGGCGTCACGTCTGCTCTATCTGCGCGCCGGCTGGATGAAGAATCAAGGCCTGCGCAACACACGTGAGACCGCGCTTGCGAAATGGTTCGCCTGCGATGCTTCCAACAAAGCCGCGGATGACGCGATGGAGATCCATGGCGCGTATGGCTTTTCCGACGAGTACCCGGTCGCG
>JALYZS010000216.1 GCA_030948745.1 Vulcanimicrobiota bacterium
GGCCAAGGAGAGTCCAGCCCTTTCCCGTCTAGCGGTCGACTTCCGGGAGCCGGGCTTACTATTTCTTAGCGGGCCATCAGGTCGCCTGCAACCTCAAGGGCGGGGGCGTGCCTCACGACGCAATCGATGCGATCGCTCGAGTTGAAATTGTGTACCTCTTCCATCACGCTCTGCCGAGCGCGTAACCGTATCCATCGGTCGTCATGGACATGGTGTGCGAGCCCGCGAAGAAACTCGTTGGCGGTGAAACCGAACACGGTCGGGTTAGTGGGGCGAATGCAGCAGAACATCCGCAGCGTCATGCCGCCGCCGCTGGGTAATCGCAGAACGACGTCATG
The DNA here is from genome assembly GCA_030948745.1 of Vulcanimicrobiota bacterium. Taxonomy (GTDB): domain Bacteria; phylum Vulcanimicrobiota; class Vulcanimicrobiia; order Eremiobacterales; family Eremiobacteraceae; genus JALYZS01. The sequence goes on from JALYZS010000216.1 coordinate 339, forward strand.
GGCGGCTCGGCAATTCTTGATATGGGTAGCGTGAGCGTGCCACCTACCGCCGTCGTACCGATGGATTGTTGTCTTCGGGAAAGCGGGATCGCCGGGCGCGGGCGTGTCGCGCTGGCATGCATACGCCCACGTGTTCCCACTTTGAGCGGCAGATAGGGCTGGAAGCCAGGCGATGGCCCTGGCGAAGAGTGAGGGCAGTGGGCCAGGCGTGGATACGAGGTCAGGCTGCGTGAAGTCTCAAAGTTTCGCTCAAGAATGGCTCAAGAAACGCTCAGCGGCGCGCCCTCAGCCGGGCGAGCTGCCGTCATCTATCGTTTCGGCGCTTATGAGGTCGACGGCGAGAGTTTGACGCTGCGCCACAGGGGCACCGTTCTGCCGCTAGCGCCGAAAGTGGTCAAGACGCTCGTCGCCTTGCTCGACAATGCCGGGCGGGTCGTCTCCAAGGACGAGCTATTGCAGACGGTATGGAACGGTGAGGTCGTCGACGAGGCCAACCTGTCGCAGAACATCTACACGTTGCGGCGCACCTTTGAAGCCCACGGAGACGCATCGTTCATCGAGACGCTTTCCCGGCGTGGCTACCGGTTTGTCGCCGGCGTTTCAAAAGGTTCGCTGCGTCCCTCGCCACGCTCGCGACCTGTGCGGCTAGTTTGGCTTGGCGCTGCGGCTGCGGTCGTGCTGTGCGCCGCGGCTGCGACGCGAGTGCCGCATGTCGGAGCGGCACAAGCACCGGTCGACCGGCAACTGTCTGCAGCGGCGACGCAGCAGTATGCGCTCGGATGGTATTACTGGCGCGGTGTGACCGAATCGTCGCTGCGAGCGAGTCTGCGGCATTTCGAGCTCACCGCGGACGCCTCGCCATCGAGCCCGCTCGGGTTCGCCGGCGAAGCGGCTGCGTACGCGAAGTTGGCGGACGTCGAGGAAGGCAGCCCGTCCGCTGTCGCTGATGCCGTCGCGGCTGGAAGGCTGGCCCGGCGGGCGCTAGCGCTCGACGGCGGCTCGCCGGAAGCGATCGCGGTCAAGGGCTACATCGAATTCGATCTGGACGGCGACAACGCAGCGGCCGCCGCAGATCTGCGGCGCGCTGTCGCGCTGGCGCCTGACTTTCCGGTCGCACATCTGTGGTATGGAGCTGCGCTCCTGTGGCAGGGGGAGCCGAAGCCGGCTCGCGCAGAGCTCGAGCGTGCCGCAAGTCTGGACTCGCGCCTGCCGGGTCTTTACTATCTGCTCGCGCTCGACTATTATATGAGCCGCGATTACGGCAACGCCGTCGCCTTCGGCAAACTTGCGACCGCAGATGATTGGACCCAGGGCTACGCCCGGTTTTTGCTTGCAGCCGCCCACGATGAAGCGGGGCAATACGCATCGGCGATCCGCGACCTGAAGCCCGCGTCATCAAGCATATCCGACGCTCTTGCGGTGAGCGGCACATTGGCACACGTCTATGCAGCGATGGGCAAACAGGCAACCGCCAAACGAGAGCTGCGCGCGGTGGAACTGCTTTCCTCGCGTTTTCAACAGCGCCCGGTGCTCACCGCCATCGCCTATGCGGCCAACGAGAGGCCGGACGAGGCGTTTGCCTGGCTCTCGCGTCTGCCACGCTCCGACCGCCGGCTGTTCGCGCTGGATCCCAGGCTCGATACGCTGCGACGCGACCCGCGCTTCTCGCTCTGGCTGCACGGCTAGCTCCCGCCCGACCTTCACGAACCCCCGGTAAGTACAGCCGCTGCGGCCGTCTCCGCCAGGAATCACGCGACGACTGAGGCGAGTCGCCCAGCGTCTGCGAAGAAGCCGTCGTGACCATGAGCGCTCCCCACGAGCGAGAAGCGTGCCGCTGGTCCCATCGCCCCCGCCGTCGCGGTCATGCAGATCAGCGAGCGCGACCGCCGCATCTCGCCCGGCGTGCTATCCATCCTGCAGCGACGCCAAGCGTTCCGACGTCAGGGTGCGTAACGCTTGCAGTTCTTGCAGGCGTTGTTGTTCCTTTTCGACGACGGCGCGCGGCGCTTTTGCGAGAAAACCGCTCGATGCAAGCTTGCGTTGCAGTGCCGAGATGTCGGCTGCCGTCTTGTCCAGCTCAGCTTCCAACGACGACCGTTCCTTCGCGATGAACGCCTCGTCGACCGGTAACAGGATTTCGACCCTGCCCATGCGCCGCGACAGCGCGTGCAACGGGCGCGTATCGCCGTTGCGCAAGGCAGTGACCTGCGGCGTGCGCGCCAACGCCTGGAGGATGGGCTGTTCGCGTTGCAGCAGCGCCATGAGGCCGTCGTCGGCGCCGGCGATGCTCACCGCCCGCAGATCGTGGCGCGGCAGCTTGGACACTGCACGCAGCGCGAGCACGGTCCGCACGAACTCCATCACCGTCGCCATCGCTTCACGCGCCCGGGGATCGAGGCGTGCGCTTGCCGTCGTCGGCCAGGGCGACTTTCCGATGCGATCCCCCGTGTGCGGCAGATGCTGCCACAGCTCTTCGGTCACAAACGGCATGATCGGGTGCAGCAGCTCCAACATCACGCTCAACGCACGGCCCAGGATCGGCGCGCGGCTCGGCGCTTTGTCTTTGGCGAGCTCGATGTAGACGTCGCACAGCTGGTTCCAGATGAACGTGTAGAGCGCTTGCGACCATTCAGAGAAGTCGAAGCGTTCAGCGGCGCCGTTGACGCGTTCGATCGCTTGCGCCAGCGCGTCCATGATCCAGCGATCGGCCAGCGTCCATTGCGCCGGGTCGGGAAGCGGCAGCGGCTCCCGTTGCTGCAGCTGCGGAAAGGTGCGCAGGGCGAAACCGCCCACCGCCTGCCAGATCTTATTGCAGAACTTGCGCGCCTCGTCGCAACGCGCCACCGAGAAGCGAACGCTTTGGTCTTGGTGCATCTGGCTGACGATGCCGTAGCGAGTCGCATCGGCGCCATAATCGCGTATCAGATCCATCGGATCCAGCGAGTTGCCGAGCGACTTGCTCATCTTGCGGCCGGCCTCGTCCAAGATGAGCGGCGTGATGAGCACGGTCGGAAAGGGCTCTTGGCCCATGAAGTGCAGACCGAGCATCACCATGCGCGCGACCCACAAGAAGATGATCTCACGCGCGGTCACGAGCAGCTGCGCGGGATACCACACCTCGAGTTCGGTGGTCTTGCGCGGCCAACCCAGAATGCTGAACGGCCAGAGCGAGCTTGAGAACCAGGTGTCGAGCGTATCGGGATCCTGCCGCAGCCGTTCTTTCCCGCAGATCGCGCATGCCGGCGGCGGTTGCGCTGCGACGGTCACGTGCTCGTCGTCGCAGTACCACACGGGCAAGCGGTGACCGAGCCACAGCTGGCGCGAGATGCACCAGTCGCGGATCTTCTCCAACCAGTTCTCGTAGTCGCGCCGGTAGCGTTCCGGCACGAACGTGATTCTGCCGTTGCGGCTGGCCTTCAGCGCGGGCGCGGCCAGCGGCGCCATCTTCACAAACCATTGCAGCGACAGCAACGGTTCGACGATCGTGTCGCAGCGGTAGCACGTGCCTTGCGCGATACGATGCGGTTCTGTCTTCACAAGCACACCGCGATCGCGCAGGCGCTCGACTGCAAGCTCGCGCGCGGCGAAGCGGTCGAGTCCCACGAACTCGGGCTCCACGTCGGCGGTCAGCTTCGCGTCCAAGCCGATGACGGACGTCTTCGGCAGACCGTGGCGCTCGCCGATCTCATAGTCGGTCTGGTCGTGCCCCGGGGTGATCTTCAGTGCGCCTGTGCCGAAAGCGCGTTCGACCGCCGCGTCGGCAATTACCGGAATGGGGCCGGGCGAGAGCGGTCGCAGCACCTGCGTGCCGACCAGTCGCGCGTAGCGCTCGTCGTCGGAATGCACCGCGACGGCCGCGTCGGCGAAGATCGTCTCCGGGCGTGTGGTCGCCACCACGAGACCGTCGCCGCCGTCGGGGGAGCGGTAGCGCACGTAATGGAGCGACGCCTCGACTTCTTCTTCTCGTTCGACTTCGCTGTCCGAGAGCGTCGACTGGCAATGCGGGCACCAGTTGATGAGCCGCAGGCCGCGGTAGATGAGACCCTCGGTATAGAGATCGATGAAGACCTTGCTGACGGCCTCGCTCAGCCCCGCGTCCATGGTATAGCGGTCGCGCCGCCAGTCCGGACCGAAGCCCAGCGCGCGGAACTGCTCGTAGATGATGTGGCCGTACTCCTCGCGCCAGCGCTGTGCGCGCTCCCGAAATCTGTCGGGGCCGATCGCCTGCCGCGTGAGGCCTTCGCGCGCGAGCGCTCGTTCGAGCACGTTTTGCGTCGCGATGGCGGCGTGGTCCTGGCCGGGCAGCCACACCGCATTGAAGCCGCGCATGCGGTGCAGCCGGGTGAGGATGTCCATCGGCGTATAGGTTGAGCCGTGCCCCATGTGCGCCCGGCCGGTGATGTTCGGCGGGGGCATCGGGATGACGAAGGGGGGCTTCGAGGGGTCGGGCTCGACGTGGAAGGCGCCTTCAGACTGCCACTGCTGGTACC
>JALYZS010000220.1 GCA_030948745.1 Vulcanimicrobiota bacterium
GCCGAAAGACCGCGAAGGATACATGCACTTCCAGAGGACCACGGTCGACGGCGTAGCGTAGCTGAGAGCCTTGCCGATTCGTTCCGACGACGGAGTTATCGACGAGTTGATACGTGGACTTCAACCAGACGCCCGGCCATGACCAGGCGACGCTCCAAATGTTCTCCGGCGCGCCATAGGGCAGTATAGCGGTGGTGTAGCGCGGTTCGAAGCGGAATGCTTCCGCCGTCGCGGTGACGCGGCCGATCGAGCGAATCAGCGCAGCGTGATAGTAGCCGCCCGGTCTTTCAGATCCCGGTTCGAATACGTGTTGCGCCGTATACCAGGCGCGGCCGATCGCGACATCGGCATCCAGTGCCGGCGAAACATGAAACATTGCATGCATCCCGGCTATCGTTTGTATCTGCCCACCAAGTTCGCTGGTAGGCAACGGACCTTGGGGGCCCGGATTCAACGTTGGGTTGGCGCCGTAAAGGGTCGTGCTGAGAATGTTTCCGGCTGTATTCAAATGCAGCAACTCGGTTGAAAATCTCGTTCCGCCGCCGCGGTCGAGGGCGAGCGAGCCGATCGTGACTCGGGCCGAAGTACCCGGTAACGCCGGCAAAGCTGCATTGCTCAGCTCTGCGCTCAGCGAGCCGCGATGCAGCGTGATGTCCGTGCCATTGAGAGGAAGTCCCGGCAACGGGCTGGGCCAGCCGTCAATCACCGTCGGCCCATTGCCAAGCGACTCCGCCGGTTGGATGGTGATAGCGGGAGTCACGTTTGTCAGAGGTGGCTGGACGAATACGAAACGATCGGTCTGCATGAGATCGAACCAGCCGCTGGTCACCGCCCAGGATCCGTCTGTTGCGCCGAGCGATGCCGAAAGCGGAATCGAGCCTGCGACAAGCGAGTCATCATCCTGACCGGCGTGTGTTGGGAAAACAACGGAGTACGGCAGATGTTGCGAGCCAAGATGGGGATTGATCAACGGCAGCAGCGACTCCGTCCAATAGGACATGTTCGTCACACTGCCGGTGGCATATTCGAGCGCAGCGGAAATCTTGCCGGTCAGACGGCGCGATGTGTAGCTCTCGCTGAAGATCAACTGCCCAACACTGGCAACACCTGGCGTCGTCGGCGCGCTCGAAAATATGTCGTAGGGGGTCATCGGCGACAACGGATTGCCGGCGGCGAATTGCGCGCCCTCCGGTGGAGTCGTCCCCGCGCCTCCGCTGGCCTGATCGATAAAAGAACTCATGCCCTCCAATGAAGCCTGCCAGCCTTGCTGCGTCACCGGGCTTGACGAAGGACTTGGTGCGGCGCTCGATGGGACCGCACTTGGCGATGCGCTCGATGCGGTTGCACTCGGTGAGACGCTCGCAGCCGGAACCGCAGGCGAAGCAGCTGGCGATGAAGCCGCGTTCGCCGGCGTATCGGCATGCGCGCGCGCTGTCGAAAGCACAGTCATCATTATGACGATGGCGCGGGCAGCGATGAACGGCGGTCTCACTGTGGGACTCCCTTACTTGATCAAATCTGCTCTTAGCCATCTTCATGCGGCCTTCCGGCTCGCTTGCTTAATAAAGGAAGAGCGTTTCGTGAGAAGGCCGCCGCGCGTTCAAATCGGCGGTGAAGGGGTCAATCCGTGGCGGGCACGGATTTAAGAACACGTTGACCGCGTTGACGGCTCTCTTAAAGACGTCGGCAAGGCGAGCTACAATAATAAACTGCGTCACGATACATCTATTTCTCCTTACTCAAAAGTTACACGACCCGTTGACGACAGCTGACGCAGTCGCCCATTGCGGGCCGGGTAAGTTCCGCAAAAATCTATGACTACTGCCGTCCACGGCTTATACCACCCCCTTTCAATTGCCGCAAAACAACAAACCGCCGGTTGCTCCTCGCACCAGACGGTCAGAGGTCTCATGTCGAGCTTTAGCACCGCGCACGGGCGGGCCGCTTCCATCCTCGTCGCTACCGACGAGTCTCGTCTTTGTATTTTAGCCTCATACATTATATGAGTCAACCCCGTCGAATGAATCCTGATTTTGTTTGCCGAAGAGGTGAGGGCTTGCGCTCTTTATAGAGCGGGAGGTCACGTGATGGCTGTCTTTACAAAAACCAGTGTTCCGGCTCACGCCCACACGCTGCCGCGCGAATACTACACCGCCGCCGACATCTTCCGCCGGGAGTCCGAGCATATCTTTGCGCGCCATTGGCTGTGCGTCGGTCGCGAAGAGCAGATTCCCGCAGGCGGCAACTATTTTCTGGCAGAGGGTGCTGACGAGAGCGTCATAGTCGTGCGCGGAGCTGATGCGAAAGTGCGAGCCTTCTACAATGTCTGCCGGCATCGCGGCACGCGTATCTGCACCGAGGCGCAAGGCAAGTTTTCGGGTTCCATCATGTGTCCATACCACGCCTGGACGTATAGCCTGGACGGAGCGCTAACGGCCGCGCGCAACATGCAAGAAGTCGAGGGCTTCGATAAGTCGCAGTGGCCGCTCAAACCAGTGGCACTTGCCAGCTGGGAGGGCTTTCTCTTCATCAATCTTGCGACCAACCCAAAACCCTTCGCAGAAGTTTTCGCGCCGCTGATCGGCCGCTTCAGTAAGTGGCACATCGGCGAGGCGCGGATGGCTCGCACGATCGAATATGATTTGCATTGCAACTGGAAGCTGATCTTCCAGAACTATTC
>JALYZS010000224.1 GCA_030948745.1 Vulcanimicrobiota bacterium
GACCGTGGGAATGCGTGACGCCCCGCCGTGTCTTGACGAAACGCGAGAGCGCGATCGCACCGAGGACGGCGACGAGACCGCCGGAGACGAGCGAGATCCAAGGGTACACTTGCTCGGGCACGATGTATTGCGCGAGGGCGAGCAGCACCGCCCCGAGGGCAAGCACTCCAGCGGTATGCGCGAGTGTCAACGCGACGGCGAGAATCAGTGCTTGCTTCTTTGTAGCCCGGGCACCAACCAGAGAGACGGCCAGCAGGGTCTTGCCATGGCCGGGTTCGAGCGCATGCAGCGCACCCAGGCCGATCGCGATCAAAAGGGTGAGGAGGACGAAGAGCGGACTGCTCACGCCGCGCGACAGCATGTCGGATAGAAGGTTGGAACGTACCTGTGAGGGAGCGCTGGCGACCGTCGAGGCGACGGCGTCGGACACGTCACGGCCAACAAGCTCGCCGTCCGGACCGCGGCTGATCGCGACGCTCGTGGTGCTCCGCGGGGAAGCAAGCAATGCGTTTGGGTACGAGCGCAGCTCGCGCGTTGGCTCGGTCTGGGGAGCGACCACGATGTCCTTCCAGCCGATGCGATCGCCATAGACGCGGTCGGTGATCGATAGCGCTCGAGGAAGGATGGCTTTGGGAAATTGAGCGTGGAATTCGTCGACGAAGTAGATAGTGGGAAGGCCGCCCGCGCCTGGTCTCGTAGAGACCTCTGGCGGCCCCGCGAGCAGCTGCAGAGCGGCGCCGTCAGCGCGGACGTCGAGCCCACGAGAGACGACGGTCATTTCTTCGTGTGCCCACTCGTGCAGGCGATCCAAGTGCTGCCCAGTGTCGCTCGAGCGCGACCGCATCACTTGGAATGTCGGGATCTCGGCCATGTCGACGATGTAGCGGATAATCAATCCATGGGCGTCTGCCCGCACTTTTGCGAGATGGTTTATCGTGAAGTTCCCAAGGGGGTGCGCCTGTGCCGGTAGCGCCACGACCATTGCGAGAGCCAGCCCCACAAAGGTCAACAGAAAAGACCGAAGCCCGCGTCTCACGTCTGCGCTCGAATGCAAGAGCAGGCGCATGTGCGGGCCTCCGATCTTTGCGGGTGTGCGCGATTCAGCGCGGGGCGTCCAAGTAGGGGAATGTCGTGCCGTTCCCGCCCGGATAGGCGACGTTGTCGTTCGTCAAGCACCACGCTTCGTGTCCATCATCGGGCACGCCCGTGACCGCGGGGATCGTGTTGCCGAAAATGGCGCCCAGGTCAATCGCGATGACATCGTCGGGCAGCTTCCGCCCCCCGAACTTGCTGCCGGTCGCGCCGCCAGTTTCCACGCCGAGGTACGCGGCTAATACACCGGTCTTGGAAAGATCGGCCGTCATCTCGTCCGGAATCAAGATGCTCTCGATGACTTGCGTGATCTGTGTGGAGCGATTGGCGACGCCGCCGGGACCGACGAAGCTCAAGATCTCCGAGTCCAGCTGCGCGTCGGTGGATTTGTTGTAGGGGTTCGCGCGATTGGTGATGTCATGGTTGTTGAACGCCTCGGTCGCCTCTTTGACGGCCGGCCGCGAGAGACGCTCCATCTGTTGATACACAGCGGTGTGATTGATGGGCTGTGTGCTGCCGTTGCCGCCGCAGCCGGCTACGAACATAACCAGCGCACCGGCGAGGACGGATCCTATGATGACTTTCTGCATGTCTGCAATTCTCCTAACTGCCGCTGGTGGTGCTGGCGGTCGCCCAAACGTGGATCAGGGGCGACGATGTTGCGAGCATGGTGCGTGGCATCTCCACGACCAAGGTCAGAACGTTGAACCCGTTGCTGGAGAGGATGTCGTTGGACGGGGTCGTGTCGCACGTCGTGCCGTGCAGGCTGTTGAAGGCTGCGGAGAAGCCCCGAAAGCTGCCCGCCGTTGGCGGCGGCACGTTCGGGTGATTCGCGTAATTCCGATCGGGGATGATCTTGAAGAACTGCGCGAGATCGAAGAAGAACGGATCCGCGCGGTGACCGGCAAAGAATTGGATGCCGCCGGGCAGCGTCGAGCTCGCGTCGAGCGTGGTCGTGCCCAGCGGGTTCAGGAAAACAGATGATGTACCCGTGATCTTTGGCGCACCCGGGCCATACATCGTGATCACTTGGCCTGCGCCGGTGCCACTAGCGCTGAACTGGATCACTTGGTCCTCAACGCTGTTCGTGCCATGGGCGATCTTGAACTGGTACATCACCGCCGGGTCGAAGGATGTGCTGCTGAGCTGTGCGTGCGTGATGAGCGGATACACGTCCATGACGAGGACGACATCGGAATCTCTGTTGGCGTTGTTGGGCGGAAAGACGTAGACATCAGTGATGTCCGCGCCGGGGCGGCTGACCACCGCCGGTGAATCTTGGTGATCTGACGTGTGACCTGGACGCGCGCTATAGAGCGCCAGCGAGCCGATGAGCAAAGCGATGATCGCCATCCCGCCCGCCGCGCGAAGTTTATTCCCAACCATTGGCTACCTCCGAAAGATCAGGGAATTTCAGCAAACACGTGGCGTGCACGTGTGGTGTGGTTGCCAGCTTAACGATTGAGCGCGTCATCCGGATTGAAACAAAAGGGGGTTCGTTGTGCAGGATTTGGGCAAGAAGCGGCTCTCGATAGGAGGCCGCCATTTCGGGCCGCCACGCGACGTTGGTCATGGCCTCTCGCTGTGCAGAACAGTGAGTTAGTCCCGCCGGTGCGCGCGTTGAGGAGACCACGGCGCATGCTAGCGCCGGACGTTGATGATCAGGCCGGCATGGCGCTGCCGCGAGTTACGGCAGATCGGCTGCGGCGAATGCGTTCGCTTGTTTCGCGCTATCGACGGCAGCGCTCATGCCGAAGAACTCATGCGTCACGCCGGCATAGTATCGCGAATGCACTCGGATCCCGGCGCTGCGCAGCTTGTTCGCGTACGCCACTCCTTCGGAGCGCAATGGATCGACCTCGGCGGTGAGCACGGTTGCCGGCGGGAGGCCGTTGACATTGCCACGCAATGGTGAGACATACGGGTTCGAACCGTCCGCAGCCGATCGCAAGTATTGCCGAAAAAACCACATCATCGCGGCGCGATTGAGCGGTGTCGCCATGGCGTTCTGCTGGTACGAAACGGTATCGAAAGCGTAGTCGGTGATCGGATAGACGAGCAATTGATGCACGGGCATCATGCCGTGGCGGTCGCGTGCCATCATCGTGACGACCGTCGCCAGATTGCCACCGGCACTTTCGCCTCCTACCGAGACATCCGCTGCGTCGATCCCCATCGAGCCGCCATTTTTGATCACCCACTGCGTCGCGGCGTACGAGTCTTCGATCGCCGCGGGAAATTTGTGCTCCGGCGCCTGCCGATAGGCGACGGAAACAACGACGTGGTGCGAGAGCGCGGCCAGGGCTCGCGCTGAGGCGTCATACGTGTTGATCCCCGCGATCACCCAGCCACCGCCGTGGAAATAGACCAAACCAGGCATGGGACGCTTGCCCGCAGGCGTGTATATCCGAACAGCCAGTGGTCCGGCTGGGCCGGGAATCGTGCTGTCTACGACGCTCGCGAGCCCGCGAGGCGCTGCGCTGCGACCCTCGTGCACGAGCAACGCTTTCACGGCATCCGCTGGCGACGGCTGGAGGCGCGCCGCTTGCGCGGAGAGCGTTGCGATCGGTTTCCCTTTCAGGCCGACCAACATGCGGATGACCGCAGCCATCTGTGGATTGAGCATCCCAAGCTCTCTTTGCAGCGCCGCTGATGCCGAACCGTGGGGACCCGAGGGCGACATGGTCGCGTTCACCTGTATGTACGTGCAGGCGATGATGCCAAAAATAGCCAGTGCAAACGCGCCGATGCGCTTCCCGTGTTTGGAATGATTCATCGTGGTGCTCTCCCTTAAGGTAAGCGCTTCTACCCAGTTGCACAAACGATGAAACGCTGTCGCGCCCTTCACATGGAGCGGGCCAACCATTCCCCGCCGCCAGTACTCGCCCGTCCTCAACGCGAGTTTGAAACTCGGGCTTGCTGACTACATCCGACCGGCCGTGTTGTTCGTTAAGATTGAGTCAAACTCGTCGACCATGGGGTGCTCTGTGACTAAAAGGCTTGTTCTTAATCTGTTTGCGGCGCTGTCGGTTGCGGCGCTCATCGCCATTGCGGGATTGTACGTTCTCCACCCAGCGCAAAGCTCTGACCATCAAGATTCGCCGGCGATGGTGGCGCGGCCCGGCGCCGACATCACCGACGTCTTCCTGTTCCCGAGCACCAGCGATCGCGACAAGGTCGTCTTGGCGATGGATGTCCACCCGCTCATCCCACAAGGCATGGGGCCGTCGACATTCTTCGATCCGGGCGTGATGTATCAGTTCAAGATAGACAACGCAGGCGACCATCGCGAACATGTGGTGCTGCAATTCAAAGCCAACGGCGTGGGAGCGAACCAAACCCTCACCATCTATGGCCCGAGCAAGCCGAACATGATGGGTACTGCGTCAAGCTGGGTGGGAGAAACCGGCTCGGTTCCCTACAACAAAGTATCAACGCTGCCGAATGGACTGAAGATTTTCGCTGGTCCAGCGGAGGATCCGTTTTACTTCGATCTCGCACAATTCTTCAAGATCATTCCGGACCGCGACTTTAAGAATCAGCCTAATCCGCCGCCGCCAAGTGCGGCGTGTTTCCGAAAACCCGGCGAAGACTTTCTTTCCAACAACAATTTCAACGTGCTCACCCTGGTCGTCGAGATGCCAAGAGCCATGCTCGCGGCGGCGGGCGAAAAGCCAGGCCGCATCGGGCTGTGGGCCACGACCTCAGTCGTAGAAAGCTCACCAGGCGTGTACACGCAGATCGAACGTCTGTCGCGACCTGCTGTGAAGGAAGCCTTCGAGATGTTCGCTTCGCATGACAGGACCAACCGCAGCTCGCCCTATGATGACCCGCTGCTGCCGAACGATATTTACAAGTTCATGACAGACCCGCGTCCCGGCGGCGCCGGCCGTTCTCCCGCAATCGGCAAGGCAGTGGAAGGCGTCCTCATCCCAGACGAGATGACCGCCGACCTCGCGGCGCCCGGTGGCGCTCGCTACTTAGCTGTGGAGACGCGCGGTAAGAGCGGCTTGCCCATCAGCATCATTCGCTTGGTACCGAACTCGGGCATCTATGGCATCAAGAAGGCTCTGGGGGATCCCTACCGCCACTTCGGCGGCCGGGATTTTGCAAGCCCCGTCATCGATATATCGCTGGGCGCGATTTTCGGAAGCCTGGTGCCGAAACTTGGCCTCGCGCCGGAAGACTACCACGAAACTGCCTGCTTGACGAGCGATAACGTCACCCCAGCGGGCAAGCACTTTCGGGCCGACTTCCCCTACATCGGAGAGCCGCGATGACGGAGCGACGATCATTTCTAACCCAAAGCCCAAAAAAGGAACGTGTTTTGTTCAGTAAAACCATGGTCGCGGCGTGCATGGCCGCGCTGGGCGTTTGTGTCAGCACGGTGGCCGCGATGGCCGACGA
>JALYZS010000227.1 GCA_030948745.1 Vulcanimicrobiota bacterium
ATCGCGCTCGTTCAGAAGCCAAGCCGGAGCTGAAGCAGCGGCGGCGCGCGGTGAGCGCACGCCGCGCGCGTAGCTTTCGGCTCGCCAACATCAAGCGCGCGAGCGCACTTATCACGAATCCTCAGCACGTGGCGGTAGCCCTACGCTACGCACCGCCTGCCATCGACGTCCCCACCGTCGTCGCCCGCGGCGCCGAGCGCCGAGCGGCAGCGCTGCGAGAGGCGGCGCGTGCTTTCGACGTCCCGATCATCCAGTCTGAGGCGTTGGCGCGGGCTCTGTACGCACGTTTCGACGTGGACGATCAGATCTCTGAAGAGCATTACGCCGCGGTCGCCGCAGTGTTTGCCTGGATTCTGAAAAACCACGGCAAGCTGCGTCGCGGCGACGACACCGAATGAGCAAGAGCACGACGTCGGTCAACAGCGTGCTCGCCGGCGCTGTCTTGCTGAGCATCGCTATGCTGATCGTACCGTTGCCACCTGTCCTTCTGGATCTATTGCTCGCGTTCGACATCATGTTCGCGACGGCGGTGCTCGTGGTCGCGTTATCCATCCACAACCCGCTCGAACTGGCTGCGTTTCCATCACTGCTTTTGGTGACGACGTTGTTCCGGCTCAGCCTCGACGTCTCGGCGACGCGACTCATCTTGACGCAGGGAGATGTCCCGGCGGGCGTGGGGGCCGTCATTCCAGCGTTCGGCTCGTTCGTGATGCGGGGCAATCCCGTCGTGGGTCTGCTGCTGTTCACGATCCTCATCGTGGTGCAGCTGGTCGTCGTGACGAACGGCTCGCAACGCGTCGCTGAAGTTGCGGCGCGCTTCACGCTTGACGGAATGCCAGGAAAGCAAATGGCCATTGACGCCGACCTACACACCGGCCTGATCGATGCGACGCAAGCGCGCTCGCGTCGCAGGGCTGTTCAAGCCGAAGCGGATTTCTATGGCGCCATGGATGGCGCCGGGAAGTTTGTCCGAGGTGACGCGATCGCCGCGATCATCATCGTCGCCGTCAACCTTGTGGGGGGCGCGGCGATCGGGACGTTGATGAAGCATCTGGGAGCCGCCGAAGCCCTCCAACTATTTTCCCTCCTGTCCATCGGAAACGCGCTCGCGACGACGCTGCCGGCATTTTTGCTCTCCACGGCGATGGGCATCATGGTGACCCGCGCGGCATCGGATGCCACGCTCGGCAGCGATCTTTTCCGCCAGTTGCTGTCGCAACCCGCCGCGTTGCGCACCGTGGGGCTGGCCATGGTCGTGCTGGCGTTCGTGCCCGGGTTGCCTCACCTCGCATTCGGCACCCTTGGCGTGGCGGCGCTGGCCGGTGGCACGAGCGCGTTGCGCGCACGCCGTCGCGACGCGGCGCGACAAGAAGTCCTCGAGGCCGAGCGCCGGCGCGATGAAGCGCACAAACCCGAGCATGCCGTTAGCTTGCTCGGCGTTGACACGCTCAGCATCGACGTCGGGGAAGATCTGTTGGCGTTGCTCGAGCCGCCAGCCGGTCCCGCGTTGCTCGCCCGTATCGCGGCAGTGCGGCGAGCGCTAGCTCGCGAGCTTGGGCTCGTGATGCCGGGCGTGCGCGTGGCGGACGACTTGCGCCTGCCGCCGCAGAGGTTCGCCATCCGGGTTCGCGATCGGCTCGTCGCAGAAGGCACGCTGCAGCCGGACCGTGCGCTCACCTTGGGCGCGCCTGGCGCGCTTTCGCCACTTGCAGGCAGCGCGGTGCTCGAACCTGCGCACGGTATCGCGGCCGTTTGGCAAGCCGCGCCCCGAACGGGCGGAGCGCTCGCCGAAGGTCATCCGAGACACGACACGATCAGCGTTGATGCCTTGGCGGTCCTGACGAGCACGCTGGCGCGCGTTGTTCGGGGACATGCCGCCGACTTGTTAGGGCGTCAAGAGGTGCAGTTGCTGCTCGACAATCTGAAGCAGACGCAGCCTGCGGTCGTCAAGGGTGTCGTGCCTGAACAAGTCAGTTTAGGTCTCGTGCAACGAGTGCTGCAACACCTAGTCCGTGAGCGCGTTTCGATCCGCGACATCGGCGCGATTGTGGAGCTCATCGCCGACGAATCCGAGGTCACGCGGGACGCGAGCGTCATCGGCGAAGCTGCGCGCCGGCGGCTGGCGCCAAGCATCTGCGCTGCGCTATCCGACCCCGCGAATCGCATTGAGGCGGCGGCGCTTTCGATGTCTCTCGAGTCACGGCTCGCCGGATCCATTGTCGTCGTCGAGAAAGGTCCTCTCCTGGGGCTGGAGCCGTCGGCCGCGGCCCTCTTCGCGCAACGGCTGCAAGATTTCGCGCGCAAGGCTGCGCCGCATGCGACCATCGTGTGCTCGCAATCACTGCGCCTACCCCTCGCGCGCTTCAGCGACGCCATCGCTGCCGATATAGGAATCCTAGGGCTGGCTGAGGTCGCCCCGGGGTATACCGTGCACATCATTGAAACGATTGACGACCAGTAAGCGTTTTCATTACCCTGACCGACAGACGATACGTCATCCTTTGTAGAAGCGAAAAAGACACCCATGCAAGCCGACGTCACTCAGCTCCGCAGCCCGCTGTTCGAGCGACTGCGACACGATCCTGAGATTCTGGAACTCATCGACCGCGCTGATGCGGTTGTGGCCTCCATGGGCTACACCGACCATGGGCGCCGTCACGTCACGCTCGTCGCGGTCAACGCGGCGCGCCTGCTTCAGCAGCTCGGCCACGACGCGCACCAGTGCGACCTGGCTGCGGTGGCGGGTCTGCTGCATGACCTCGGCAATTGCGCCGGCCGGCAGGGCCACGCGGCGTCGGGCGCGGTCTTCGTCTACCAATTATTGCGAGCGCGCGGCATCCCAGCCGCTGACGCTGCGATCGTCATGACGGCGATCGGCAACCACGACGAAGTGGAATTGGGCACGCCGGTGGACCGCCCAAGCGCGGCGCTCATCATCGCTGACAAAGCGGACATTCACCGCTCACGCGTGCGCACGCGACGGCGTGAAGACTTCGATATCCACGATCGTGTGAACTATTCGATCCACAAGGCCGAGTTGAGCGTCGATGCTGCCGCCAAGGTGATCAGCCTTCGTCTCACGGCAGATAAGGAATACGCGGAGCCTGGCGACATCGTGGATCTTTTCAGCAGCCGGTTCGCCATGAGCCGCAGCGCCGCTGAACTCCTCGGCTGCACCTACCGCGTCATCGTGAACGACGACGCCATCCTCTAGGCGAAGGGCGGCCGTCTAGCCTCAAGGCGACATTTTGCGCAGCGCCCCGTAGGGGTTGCGGCGTGGCGAACGCGAACCTCATCGGCTCATCCCCCCAAGGCCCGTGGAGGCAGCTGGGCGCTCCCAT
The DNA here is from genome assembly GCA_030948745.1 of Vulcanimicrobiota bacterium. Classification (GTDB taxonomy): domain Bacteria; phylum Vulcanimicrobiota; class Vulcanimicrobiia; order Eremiobacterales; family Eremiobacteraceae; genus JALYZS01. Next base: position 3,342 of record JALYZS010000227.1, read on the forward strand.
GTTTTGGTTTCGTTGGAAGCACGTCGTTAAGCTCGCCGTCATCGTTGTGTTGTGCGTGCTGTGCGTGCTTGGCTTCACACCCTTGCAGCAGAAAATCCATCTTGGGTTGGACCTGCAGGGCGGCCTGCGTGTGCTGCTCGAGCTGCAGCCGACGGCAGAAGTGCCCAAGATCAGCTCGGACCTGTTGGATGAAGAGCTGCAAGTGCTCCAGACGCGGCTCAACGGACTGGGCACTAGTGAGATGACCTTCGAGAAGGTGGGCAACGACCGTCTCAACATCGAGATGCCCGGGCTTAGAGATCCAGAGCAAGCCATCGGCCTCATCCGCGAGGCTGCCGTCCTCGAGATGCGACCTTTGACCAAAGAGGCAGCGCAGCGCGCCACGAGCGATCCGAAGTTCGATTCCTACAAGGTCTCAACCGCTCCCATCATCACGGGAGCGGATATGTCCAGTGCGACCGCTGCCACCGATAATGCCGGCCGCCCGGCGGTCGATTTCACCTTGAACAGCGCCGGGGCGAAGAAGTTCTATGATTGGACGAGCAAGCACGTCGGCGATCCCCTGCCCATCTACCTGGACAAGAAGTTCATCGAAGCGCCGACGATCCAGAGCGCGATCAGCAGCAACGGACAGATCACCAACATCGGATCCACCGATGACGCCATCCGTCTGGCCAACGAGTTGAGCGCCGGCTCGCTCAAGGTGCCGACGAAGATCTTGGAAGTGGAAAACGTGGGGCCGACGCTGGGACGCATCGATCTGCAAAAATCCTTGGTCGCGTCGCTCGTCGGACTCGGCATCGTCTTGCTCTTCATGCTCGCGGTCTATCGCGTGCCGGGCTTTCTGGCCGACGTCGCACTGGTCGTCTACTGTTCCCTCATGCTCGCCTACGTCACGGTCTTCCATGTCGTGTTGACGCTGCCCGGCATCGCCGGCTTCGTGCTCTCGATCGGTATGGCGGTGGATGCCAACGTGCTCATCTTCGAGCGCCTGAAAGAAGAGCTCTGGGCGGGGCGCACGACGCGCGCCGCGGTCGGCGTCGGCTTCAAACGCGCGTTTTGGACGGTGTTCGATTCACATGTGACGACGATGGTCGGCGCATTGGTGCTCTATTGGCTGGGCACTGGCACCGTCAAAGGTTTTGCGCTGACGCTCCTGGTCGGCACCGTGTTCTCGCTGCTCACCGCGGTGAACATCACCCGCGCCTTCGTCGATGTGGTCGTGGACAAAGATGTCGCCACGGCGCCGGCGCTGTACGGAGCCTAAGCGATGTTCTTCCGCCGCCTGCACTGGAACATCATCGCGCAACGCAACTATTGGTTCGCGCTCTCGGCGGTCGTCATCATCGCCGGCGCTATCGCGCTCGTGCTGCATCACGGGCTGCCCTTGGGCTTGTCGTTCACGGGCGGAACCACGATCGACGTCAAGTTCAGCCAAACCGTCAGCGAGGCGGCGGTCCGCGGCGCGCTGCGTGATGTGAACGTCGCGCATTTCAACGCCGGCGATCGCCACCAGTACGATGCGATTAGGAACTCTGAAGAGAGCGTCCAGCTAGCGCAAAAACCTGGCGACAGTGCTTCGAACGACCGGGCGCTCATCGCGACGCAAAGCGCGATCGCCGATCCCGGACCGGTCTTCGACGCGCTCGACCGCGCCGGCTTCAAGGTCGACCGCGGCCAAAGCCAGATCACGTCCGTGGGACCCAGTCTGAGCAAGGAGTACCTGAGCAAGTCCTTGTGGGCGCTCGTCATCGCGCTCGTGCTGCAGCTGCTGTACATCGCCTTCCGGTTCGG
>JALYZS010000236.1 GCA_030948745.1 Vulcanimicrobiota bacterium
ACATCGGATCAGGCGCCGCACTTGGCCCGCTCGCACTGCTGCGAGCCAAACCGCCCGAACCAGTGCAACAGCCATGACGGCGATGATCAGTCCAAACACAACGCGGCCGGCGGGTAAGGATAAACACGCTGAGGCGATGCCGTTGAGCAACGCTCCCATGGACAGCCCGATGAAAAGGACGCCGGGCAGGCCAGCTGCGAGTGCCGCCAGGGGTGCTTGCCAGGTGGGATCGTCAACCATGCCGACGATGTGGGGTGCCAGAAATCTACAAGCCACCCAGGCGGCGATCGGAAGTACGACAATGGCGCACAGTGATGTCAACAGCGTCCCCGAGTGCGCGCACTGCGCGAAAAATTCAATCAGGTCACGCATCGCGCGAGCGGCTCTTCCTGCGTTGCGCCAAAAGCCGCTCAAATTCCGCAATCGATCCCGGATCATCAGCCAGCTCGGCCGCGAGGTGACTCAACAGTGGATTGCGATAGTCGCGCAGCAATGAATTGACCACGCCACCGATCACCTCACCCTGAAACTCCGCCTTGGACTTCTTCGCGGCAAACTCGTTTGCCCGACCGATGGAACGTTTGGATAAGTAACCTTTGTCGACCAGGTTCGTGAGAATCGTCTTTATCGTCGAATAGGCTAGCGTCGGCTTGCGGCGTGCCAATGCATCGGCGACGTCGCCGACCGTGACGGCATGCTCCCTCGCCCAGACGACGTCCATCACGACAGCTTCGAGCGGCCCGAAAAGAGCTGCCGATCCACGTTGACCGGGTCTGAACACCTTCAGCGCCATGTGCTAAGGATGTTAGCACGTCGTAACGCTCTCGGTCAACGCTGTGTTGGACTATGCGGGACGCTGCGAGGATTCGCGTCACACTCGGCCACGAAAGCTTTTTTAGAATTTCCAGGAAAGCCGCGAGGTCGGCTGTGGCCACCCAGTTGTGGCTTCAGGAGCCTACGCATCACCTACCTTGACAGCTAACTGGAAGGGACTGCTCACAATTCGCTCACCGCACCCGCGAGACTGGATGGGTCTGTGCAACGTGCCCCGTTAGAGCCGTTGCCGATGGTTACGTCGCGCGTTAAACCGGTCCGCGCTCGTCCTTCTTTGCGTGGAGCACTCGTGCTGATGCTGACGGTGGCTTTACTGGGCGCGACGCCCTAAGCCAGCATCAGCCTCAGCCCCAGAACGCTGTTAAGTTCGTGGTTTCTGCGTTTCGGAGTCATCCGATCGTCGCGCTCGGCATGCTGCACCGAAACCGAAACGAGTTCGACTTCGTCGTCAGCCTGATTCGGAATCCGGAGTTTGACGCCACGGTGAACAACATCGAGATTGAGTGCGCCAATTCGCTTTACCAGCCTCTCCTGGACCGTTACATTGCCGGCGAGGACGTTCCGCTTGGGCAACTCCGGGCTGTCTGGCGAAATACCACTCAGCAGTTCTTTTGCGAGGCTGATCCCTCGACCAAAGTTCTGCTTGATACGGTCCGCGCAGTAAACCGCAACCGGCCGAAGGGCCACGGAATACGCGTGCTGGCTGCTGATCCGCCGATCGAGTGGACAAAGATACGCACCACGGACCAGCTCGTACCGTTTATGGCGAGGCGAAATCTCGCGAACATCGTCGTGGACCAGGTGCTGTCAAAGCACGAAAACGCACTCCTGTTGATCGGCGGCAATCACCTCTTCAGACACCACAGCCGCTACGGTGGTGGTCTGCCGACCCTGACCGAGTTGCTGGAACGGCGGTCCCCACATTCGACCTACGTCATCATGCCCCACGATTTTGACCAGGGCAACGCCGAGCTCGATCGACGGTTGGCTACATGGCCCGTGCCGTCCATCGCGAAGCTCAGCATGACATGGGTCGGCTCGCTCGACGCGAGTGTTGAGGCTACCGACCTGTATTTGGTCTCAAACCCATCGAAGCCGGTGCGTATGTTCCCGGGGTTACATTTGCAAGACTTGGCCGACGCCTATCTATATCTTGGACCGTTTTCGGCGCTCCGGTGGATAGAACTTCGAGAGCCGACCGATCCCGCGTTCCTCAGGGAGTTGCAGCGGCGACGCAGCCTGTTCCCTGGCCGCGCGAAGCGCGTCGCGCCATGACGATCAAGCTTCCGCGACGTGTTGCGCTTCCTGGCCGGCCTCCACCGGCACGCTCAAACCCGGCCCTGATCCTACCACGGCGGTGATTGCATGCGGCAAGACCTTGATCTGCAATGTGTTCTTCTCAGGCAGCGGGTTTTTGTCCGACGCCACCTCTTCGGGCACGGCTGCCACGATACGTACGGTACTCGAGCGATAGAATCGCACGCGTTCATCGTCGGGCGGCTGACCATGACGCAGGGAGACGAAGTACTCGATCAGCTCCGTTTTTGTCATGCCGTCGTAGACGGCGATATCGAGCAGACCATCATCCATCTTCGCGCGAGGGGCGATGAGGAAATTCAAACCCATGAGCGGGGCGTTCGAGACGGTCACCAGTTGCGCGCTTGCCAGGACCGGCGGCCCATCATCTAATTCCACCTGGATCGCGTCCGGTTTGTGGTCGAAGAATTTGGCAAGCGCCCGGGGGAGCCCGGCGATCGGACCTTTCTGCGCCGCTTCGCCCGCGGAGAACGCGATCGCGCTCAGCCCTAAACCCGCGGTCTCCAGGAAATATTCCGTGGGCTTGCCGCCCTCGCCATGCACATGACCGACATCGATCTGGCGCGTGCTGCCCGCACCCAAAAGCGCGCATGCGGCGTCGATCGACAATGGAATACCGAGTGACCGCGCGACGTTATTCATCGTGCCCACCGGCACGATGCCCAGCACGGCCTCACTGCCGACCAAAGCGGGCACGACCTCCTCGATGGTTGAGTCGCCGCCCGCCACGATCACCAACGTCACACCCTCTTTGAGCGCTACCTTGGCCATCGCGCGAGCTCCACGGCCGGAGGTTTTAACGTCGACGGTCGCGGCGATGCCGTGCGCGTGCAGCGCGGCGACGACCTGCTCGAGGGATTCGCCTTTCTTTTCGGCCTTCGGATTGTAGATGAGACATGCGCGGCGCAGACCCTTATCGCCGCGCGCCGGCCGCGGAGTCGAGGACCTGCGAGCCGCGCCGCGCCGTTCGAGTTGCGCGATCTTCGATTCCACGGCACGTAACTTGCGCGTGCGTTTCTCGAGCTTTGCCTGCGTGGCCGTGACTTTTTTCGTCAGCCGTTCGAGCTTTACGCGGGCGCTCTCAAGCGCAGCGGCTGTGTCGTCCGTTTTCTTCAGACGCCGTGCACCCAATGCAACGTCCAGAGGATGGCGTTCGCCGCTTTTTTCTCTCTGGCCGTGCTATCAGCGGCAGCCGCGATGGGTTTGGCGATGTCCATAGCTTTGCGTGCATACCCGAGCCTTTCGGCGGCGCGTTCAGTCCCCGGGCTGATAGATTCTGCTGCTTGGTCCCAACTGGCGGCCTCGCCCAGCATATAGCGTGTGCGCATGTGGCCGCTGGTTTCGGCCGCGCACACGTGGTAGATACCGGCTTGCTGCACAGCATAGCGCGCTAAGGCACTGTAGTTGCGCGTGTCGATGGCGACGCGGATCTTCTGGTCGTAAGCATCGGCCAGTTTTTGGTTGCATGCGGACGCCGTGCGCGCACTCGCGCTGATCACAGCGAGTACGCAGCACAGTGAAAGCAAAAACTTCATCGCTAGTCCCTTTCGTGGGCGGAGGCAAGACGCCGCTCGTACAGGCTTTCGATGACGCCCGCGATCGTCGTCGCCGCCTCCGGATGCGCAAGCGCACGAGTACTGCGGCGCATGCGGTCGATCAATGCCGGCTCGGCCAGCAGTTTGGCCAAGGTGGCGGTGAGCTCGCGTGACCGCTCCACGCGTATCCCGACGCCACGATCCTCCAAGTAGCGCGTGTTGCGCTCTTCCTGACCCGGCAATGGCTTTAACATGATGATCGGCAATTCCGTCGCGAGCGCTTCGGAGCTCGTCAGCCCGCCTGGCTTGCTGACCAAGACATCCGCGGCGCGCATATAATCATACACATTTTGGATAAAGCCGACGATTCTTACCCGATGCTGTAGATTGTGCGCGACCTCACGCAAGCGGCGCTCAAGCGCCGGGTTTTTCCCGACGACGACCACGGTCTGCACGTCGTCCTCAAGCCGGTCGATCGCCAGCAGTGCGCTTTCCAACGGGCCGATCCCCAGGCCGCCGCCCATGAGCAGGATCGTCGTCTTGTCGCTCCCGACCCCGATGATCTGGCGCGCGCGACGCTTGCTGGTGGCGCGCGCAAAGCGCGAGTCGATGGGAATGCCCGTCACCATGACGCGCTGTGGCAACACACCGCGGGCCACGAGCGTCTGACGCATCGCCATCGTGCCCACCGCGTAGCGATCGATGTTGCGATGGATCCAGAACGGATGGACGACGAAATCTGTCACCACACCGATGACCGGCGGCGCATCGCTGAACTCGCGTT
>JALYZS010000253.1 GCA_030948745.1 Vulcanimicrobiota bacterium
GCCGACGATCGTCGAGCCGACGCCGGCTTGCGGATCCACACGGCGACCCGCCGGTTCATCCTCGATGCCCACACCGTCCATATTGCGCGCTTCGATACGCGCGGCGATCGACGCCGGGACGTTACGCGCTAGATACGCGCGGTCCGATGCGCTGTGCAGCATGGCCGTGACCTCAGCGACGGGCAAGGACAGCAGCGACGCGAGCTGTCGTGTCTCATGCGCAGGCGACGTCAGCTTATTCGGATACACGAAAACGGATGCCGAGGGAAGGCTCGTCGCGAAAACGTCGCCGAAACGATCGAGGATGTCGCCGCGACGCGCGTTGATGGGGAAACGCCCGAATTGCTCCTGCCCCGCGTACGCGGCGAGTCCCGCGCCCTGGCGGACTTGCACCAGGAACAAGCGCGCCCCGAGCAGGGCGCACACGATGAAAAAGCCCCAGAACAAAACAAGCGCCCGGACGGCGAGCTGAGAACGCTCTTTGTCTTTCAGACCGTCTTTGGGGCGTCTGGCTGGCGTTCGGCGACGCACCCTAGCGTGCGCTGAGCCAGCGCGTCATGTGCATCAGACGATCCATGAATGCGGTGCGGCGCTCCGGCGGCCGGGCGGCCGGCAGTGCGATGACCGCGACTTTGGCGGGCTCGCTCATGTGCAGTTGTCGCGCTACCGCCTGCAACCGGTCGACCGATTCCAGTTGTGCGACGTTGCTGCGCAGGGCGTTGGTCTTGTCGATCAGTCGCGCGTGCTGTTGCTGTTGCACACCCAGCGCATAGGTCTGGGCAGTCAGCCCAGCGGTAAGGGCCACATAGATGAGCAGTGCGGCCAGCGGCAGCAGGCACAAGCCGAACAGGCGAGCGTTGCTCAACAGCCGGGTGCGCCGCCGACGGCGGCGGCGAAGCTCTGGCCGAAGCGGACGTGTACGCTCCGCGAACTGTTCGTCGATTAGCGCTGCGGTCACAGCCATGACTATCCGTGTCCTCTCTGGGCTGCCGCAGCAGCCACTACTCGTTCCGTGGCACGCAGTTTCGCGCTGCGGCTGCGTGGATTGGCACGCGTCTCAGCCGCGCTCGGCCTGACCGGCTTGCGGGTGATGGTGACGCTGACGCCCTCGTGTTCGAACTCCCGAAAGGCGTGCTTCACGACGCGATCCTCGCCCGAGTGGAAGCTGATGGCGACGATGCGGCCACGCGGTTTCAAATGCGCCAACGCGTCATGCAGACTGCGCCGCAGGTTCTCCAACTCCGCGTTGACGGCGATGCGCAGCGCTTGAAAAGTCCGCGTCGCAGGATGGATGCGCTCGTGGCCGCGCTGCGCGTCCTTGCCGAAAGCGCTCCAGACGGCGGCGACGAGATCGCTCGTACGCCAGACCTCAAGCCGCGGGCGCCGTCGCACGATCGAGCGCGCGATCGGGCGTGCGCGACGTTCGTCGCCGAAATCGCGCAGGATTGACTCGAGCTTGTCTTGCGGCAGGGTGCTGAGAAGATCGGATGCGGTTGCAGCCTGGGAGGTCGGATCCAACCGCATGTCCAGCGGCTCGTCAGCCACAAAAGAAAAACCACGCTGTTCGCCGCCGAGCTGCAGCGACGAGATGCCGAGATCGTAGAGCACCGCGTCGACTTGGTCGATCTGCGCCGCCGCCAAAAGCTTCTCGATATCGCCGTAGTTGCCGTGCGCAGATCGCAGCCGGCCCGGATAGCGCCGCGCGAGCGCATCAGCGCGCCGCACTGCTTCGGGATCCGCGTCGATCGCGAGCACGCTGCTGCGCGGCACAGCATCCAGCAGCGCCGCCGTATGCCCGCCCGCTCCGAAGGTGGCGTCGACGAACACCTTTGCACCTTCATCACCGGCGGATCGCAGCAAGGTCAGACACTCCTCCAACATGACGGGTGTATGGCTAGTAGAGCCCAAGCTCGGTCATCAGCTCGCCCATGCCGTCAGGTGCAGCGTTCGCGGAGCGCCACGCATCGGCCGACCACAGCTCGACCCGCGTGAGCGCGCCCGTGAGCACGGTGTCGCGCTCGATGCCGGCGAGGGCGCGCAACGCCGCCGGGATCAACAAACGCCCCTGTGCATCCAACGAGACCTCTTCCGTATGCGCGAACAAGTGACGCACGAAGGCACGGTATTGCGCGTCCTTGCGCGGAGCAGCCTCGAGCTTCGCGCAAAATTCCGACCACGTCGGCTCCGGATACATCGCAAGGCACGGTTCCGGCGGCGCGACCGTGAGCACGAAGTGGTCGCCTAGACGCGCGCGAAAACGAGCGGGTATGGTCAACCGGCCTTTATCGTCTAGGGAATGCTCGTACCGACCCGTAAATTTGGGAAGTGCAGTCACCGGTCAACCACTCTACTCCACTCAGTTCCACTTTGCCCCACTATACCTGATAAATCGGCACTTTGTAAAGGAAAACTGAGGGGTCGGCCTAGGCGCACCCAGGCGTGAACGCCTTCGTACAGATGTGCGTATATATAAAGGAAGAAGGACGGCTCAGGCCCTCCTTCTTGTCAGCTTGGGGCTGGCGGCTGGGTCTAGGTAGCGGAAACCGTGATGGCGGCCTGCGTCCGAGGAGCGGACACGCGCACGTGCGCTGTTGGTTGCCCGGCTGCGCTGACGCTCATCGACCAGCGCCCGCCTGTGGCCGCTAGCGGGGCGACCAGCAGCTCGATCTGCTTGCTCCCCCTGCCGGCGAGCTTGAAGCTGACCTTGAACGGGTTGCACACCGTGCCATAGCAGAAGGACAGCAACCAGTGCTGGGGCAGGCCCGACGCTAGGAGCCTCACGAGCCGGCTTTGCGCTGATGGATTCCGCACGAGCACGTAGACGTGCGCGGGTGATGCCGTCTGACCGCTTGCATGGGCTGCACCGACGCGGTCGATCGCAAGCGCCGCCAGCGGTGTGATCGCGGCGAACTGCTCGTCGGCTTGTTGCGCGACAATGGTCTCCGGCGCAGCAGCGGCGGCTTGGCGCAAGAGCGGCTGCGCAGCTTGTTGACGTCCGGCAAGGATCTGGGTGCGCGCCATCTTCAGCCACACCCGGCCGAGTTCATAGGCCGCTTGCTTCGCGCTCGGCGTACGCGCGTATGCGTCGGATGCGAGGCTGAGCGCCCGTCGCTCCGCTTCCAACGCCTGGTCGTAGTGCTTGAGCGAATTCTCGGCTGAGGCGACCGTGAGCCAGCTTTCGGGCTCGGCCGGCGCGAGATCGGCCTCCGCCCGCGCGATCGCGACGGCTCTGCCGTAGTCTCGCAGTTCGTACGCCGCGAGATAGGCGCCGTCGTAGGCGTTCGTGTCCTTGGGCGCTAGACGCACGGCGTTGTCGAATTGCGCCGCCGCTTCGCGAAACCGCTCTGCGTCAAGCATGATCTGGCCGCGCAAAAGCGCGGCGTGCTCTTGGTCGTCGGCCGCGCTCGCCGCTGCGACGCCCGGCTGCTTCGCGCGACGGTCATACGCGTCGGCCAACGGTGCGTTGAGCTCCGCGCGTCGCTGCGTCTGTTCGAAATAGCTGATCGACGACGCATCGTCGCTCGCCAACAGCACGTCGATCTTCTTGTTCGCGCTGACGCCGGTCGCGATCGCCTCGTCTAGACTCGTCGTGTCGGCCTTCGCGGCGAGCTCGCTGACCTTAGACCTGGCGCCGGCGGTGAGCTGTTCGAGGCGTGTCGCGGCGACACTGCGAGCAACGGGGACGCCCGCGACGACCGCATCCAGCGCCCGATCGAGCACCGCCAGCTTGAGCTCATCGACTTGACGGTAGCGGATGACGCCGTTACGATCCAGCACGTACGTGGTCGGGATCGCGCGCACGTCATACATCTTCTCGGCGGCGCCGTGGGTGTCCATGACCACCTGATACGGCACGTTCTTGCTGTGCACGAACTGCGCCACCAGGGGTGCTGTTTCGGCATCGTCGACGCCGATGAAGACCACGTCGTGCCCCGCGTATTTCCTCGCTGCCGCATTGAGCGAGGGCGTTTCAGCGCGACACGGCGGGCACCAGGTTGCGAAGAAGTTGATGACGACGATGTGGCCGCGTGTCTGACGCAGCGACCATGGCTTTCCGTCCATCGATTGTAACGAGAAGAGCGGCGCGGTCGCGCCCTCCGCAGGCGGCGCAGCGGCTACGCGTCCTGCGCTGACGCCGGCGATAAAAGCAGCCAGCGCGGCGACGCCCATGATCCGCGCCGCAGCGCGAACATTTGTTGTGTTCATAAGTTCCTCACGGGACCATTCGGGCGACCGCCAATGTTGCTTTTTAAAAACGAACGTGTTAGCATCTCGCTCAGGTCTGTGCCAATTACCATTGGCGCGGGTCTTTACCATTTCCGAAGCGTGAAAAACTGGGGGCTACATCGTGGCATTTCAAGACCGCACACTGACCTGCCGGGATTGCGGCGGCGAGTTCACCTTCACCGCTGGCGAACAGGAGTTCTACGCCCAGAAGGGCTTTGAGCACGAACCAACCCGCTGCCCCCAATGCCGCCGGGCACGCA
>JALYZS010000279.1 GCA_030948745.1 Vulcanimicrobiota bacterium
GCCATAGGCGCGCGACGAAACGTTCGTCATCGAGCTTCTCCAGCGTCTTGTAATGCGGTCCGGCGTCGAAACCCGCCAGACTGCGCCGATCGATGCTGTCGGCGCGCAGCGCTTCGACTTTGTCGCGGATGACGTCGAGCAGCTGATCGAAAGAATTTTCGAACGATACCAACCCGTCGGCGAGCAACTTGTCGGTGATGGCTTGCAGCGAGATGCCGGCCGCTTCGAGATCGGCGATGAGCGCGTGCGCAGCCGGCAGGTCCTGATCCAACGTGCGCGCGAGCGTGCCGTGGTCACGGAAAGCGTCGATCGTGGCCGGCGGCATGGTGTCGACCGTATCCGGCCCGATGAGCGCCTCCACATAATACGTGTCGCGATACTTCGGATTCTTCGTCGACGTGCTCGCCCACAACGGACGTTGGCGCCGGGCGCCTGCAGCAGCAAGGCGTTTGAAACGATCCGTCTGCAGCGAGCGTGTGTACAGCTCATACAGTTGTTTCGAATTGGCGATCGCCGTCTTGCCGAACAACTTCGCCAGGCGCTCTTGCGCCGCCGGATCGGCCTTCGCGCGGGCCGCCTCGATGCGCTTGTCCGCTTCGGTGTCGACGCGGCTGACGAAGCACGACGCCACCGATGCGACGTTGTCCAGCGGCAAGCCCTTCGCCAGGCGATCCTCGAGACCGGAGAAGTACGCGTCGATGACGCGCTCGTAATACGCTGCGCCGAACATCAACGTGATGTTGACGTTGACACCTTCGGCGATGAGACGGCGGATGACCGGAATGCCCTCGTCGGTCGCCGGCACTTTAACCATGACGTTCGGGCGGCCGACGAGCTTCCACAGACGCAAACCCTCGGTGATGCTCTGATCGGTCTTGTTGGCTAAGTCGGGCGTGAGCTCGATCGAGACATAGCCGTCGCCGCCTTGGCTCGCGCGGTAGAGGTCGGCGAACACGTCGCAAGCCTCGCGGATGTCGCCGGTCGTGATCGCATCGTAGATCTGCCGTGGTTCTGTGACACCGCGCCGCACGAGATCGCGCAAGCCGTCGTCGTAGTCCTTGCTCTCCGCGACGGCTTTTTCGAAGATGGTGGGGTTGGAGGTGACGCCGCGCAACCCGTCATCATCGATGAGCCGCTTGAGTTCGCCCGCGCGCGTGAAACCGCGACGGATGTTGTCGAGCCAGAAACTCTGGCCGAATTCGATGAGGCGCGCCAGTGGATTAGCCATACGAAAGTCCTTGTGGAACTAGAGCAGGCGCTTTGCGTGCGCCACGACGTTGTCCGGCGTAAAGCCGAATTCTCGGAAGAGCGTCTCCGCAGGCGCAGAGGCGCCGAAGCGCCGCATGCCGATCACATCGCCACGCTCGCCGACGTAGTGTTCCCAGCCGAAAGGCGAGGCCGCCTCGACGGCCAGCCTGGCTTTCACGTCCGGCGGCAGCACCCCGTCACGATACGCCGTGGATTGCCGGTCGAACACCTGCCAGCAGGGCAGGCTGACGACGCGCGCCCCGATGCCGTCGGCTTGCAATTTCTGCGCAGCCTCGAGGCAGAGGTGCACCTCGGAGCCGCTCGACAGCAGGATGACATCCGGGCGCTGACCTTGTTCGCCTTGCAGGATGTAGCCACCGCTCGCGGCGCCGCGCGTCGCCTCGGCAGCGAGCACCGGGAGCTTTTGGCGCGTGAGCACGAGTCCGACGGGGCCGTCTTTGTGCTCCATCGCCAAGCGCCAGCAGATGGCTGTCTCATTTGCGTCCGCGGGCCGCATGATCGTCATGTTGGGCATCGCGCGAAACGACGCGAGCTGTTCGATCGGCTGGTGGGTCGGGCCGTCTTCGCCCAGGCCGATGCTGTCGTGCGTCCAGACGTAGATCGGGTTGATGCCCATGACGCAGGCCAGACGAACCGACGGGCGCATGTAGTCGGAGAAGATGAAGAACGTCGAGCCGTAGGCGCGCAGGCCGCCGTGCAGCTGCATGCCGTTGAGCGCCGCACCCATGGCATGCTCGCGAACGCCGAAATGGAAATTGCGGCCGCCGTAACTGCCGCGTTCGAAGTCGCCCAAGTCTTTTAGATTCGTGTCCGTGGACGACGCCAGATCAGCTGCGCCGCCCAAGAAGTTGGGCAGGCGCGGCGCCAAGGCGTTCATCACCTTGCCTGAGGCCTGGCGGGTCGCAAGCGGTCCATCGGCTGGCGTGAAACTCGGTATCGAATCCCCCCAGCCGCGAGCCAGCTCGCCTTTCTGTTCGCTTTCGAATTGTCGCGCGCGATCGCCGAAAGCCGCGCTAAAAGCGTCGAAGCGGGCGCGCCAATCGGTTTCGAGCTGTTGCCCGCGCGCGACGGCTGCGCGCATGTGGGTGAGCGCTTCGTCCGGCACCAAGAAATGCGCGTCCTCCGGCCAGCCGTAAAATTTCTTGGCGGCGCGGATCTCATCTTCGCCCAGCGGCGACCCGTGCGCGGCGGCGGTGTCTTGCTTGTGCGGCGCGCCATACGCGATGTGCGTGCGCACGCGGATGAACGAGGGCCGTGCATCGGCCTTGGCCGCGACGATAGCGCGATCGATCGCCTCGACGTCGTTGCCGTCCTCGATGGCCTGCGTGTGCCAGCCGTAGGCGGCGAATCGCGCGCACACATCCTCGCTGTCGAACGCAAGCGAGGTGTTGCCCTCGATGGTGATGTGGTTGTCGTCGAAGAAATAGATGAGCTTACCGAGTTGCAGATGTCCGGCAAGCGAGGCGGCCTCCGAGGCCACCCCTTCCATCATGTCGCCATCGCTGCAGATCGCGTAGGTGAAATGGTCGACGATCTCGTGTCCGGGCTGGTTGAAACGCGCCGCCAGCGCCCGCTCGGCGATGGCCAACCCGACGGCATTTCCGGCGCCTTGGCCAAGCGGGCCCGTGGTCGCCTCGACACCCGGCGTGTCGTGCAGCTCCGGGTGGCCCGGTGTTTTGCTGCCCCACTGCCGGAAGTTCTTGATGTCCTCCAGCGTCAAGTCGTAGCCCGTCAGGAACAACACCGCGTACTGCAGCATGCACGCATGCCCAGCCGAGAGGACGAAGCGATCACGATCGGGCCAGCCTGGATTTTTCGGGTTGTAGCGCAGATGCTTGGTCCACAAGACGTAGGCGAGCGGCGCGAGCGCCATGGGAGTGCCGGGGTGGCCGGAGTTCGCTTTTTGCACAGCGTCCATCGCGAGCGTGCGGAGGGTGTTGATGCACAGCTGGTCGAGCGCAGCCGTATCCAGGGTGGCTGAAGTTTTCAACAGCGCCTCCACGCGGTGACGACGATGTGCGGATCAAAACAGATGCGAGGGTCGAGTGACTTGGGCGCGTTTTGCACCGGCACCTGTTCTTTTGCGTTGACCAGCGGAATACGCGACGCAAGCCACGCTTAGATCACCACGAAGGCCTGGTCGACGGCGACATTTCCAACCACGACCGCTTCGGCGATGCCGGCGGCGTGACACGCCTGAACAAAAGCCTCCGCGGCTTCCGGCTCGAGCGACACGAGCAAGCCGCCGGAGGTCTGCGCATCGCACAGCGCCAGCTGTACATGCTGGGGAACGCTGCCGAACTGCACGCCCCCTGCCAGCGCCGCGGCATGGTTGCCGAGCGTGCCGCCTGGGACGCAATCGCGTTGCGCCAAATCTAAGACCTGCTCGAAGAATGGTACTGACGCCGAGCGGATGCGGATGCCGACGCCCGACCCGCGCGCCAGCTCTTGCAAATGGCCGATCAAACCAAAACCGCTGATATCGGTCGCTGCATGGACGCCTGGCTGCGCGACCATCAGCTCGGCTGCGCCTCGGTTGAGCATCTCCATGGAGACGACGACCGCAGCTAAAGCGGCATCGTCGATGAGATCGCGCCGTCGAGCAGTCGTCATGATGCCCGTGCCGATGCGCTTGGTCAGCACGAGCGCATCGCCGGGCTGGGCCGTCGAATTGCGCACAATGCGCTGCGGATGCACGAGGCCGGTGACCGCGAGTCCATATTTTGGCTCGTCATCTTTGACGGTGTGACCGCCGATCACATGGATGCCGGCTTCGTGGGCCTTTTCCGCTCCGCCGCGCAAGATAGCCGCGAGAACCTCGATCGGCACGCCTTTTTCCGGAAACGCCGCGATGGCAAGCGCGGTCAATGGCCGGGCGCCCATGGCATAGATGTCCGACAACGCATTGGCCGCGGCGATGCGGCCAAAGCTGGCCGGGTCATCGACGATGGGGGTGAAGAAATCGACCGTCTGCACGAGAGCGAGGTCGTCGCTCAAGCGGTAGACGCCTGCATCGTCCGCTGTGGCTGTGCCCACCAGCACGTCGGGATCGTCGATGGGGGGCAAGCCGGACAGCACTTGCGCGAGCACGCTCGCGTCAGCCTTGGACGCTCAGCCGGCGCAACTGGACAGGTGGGTCAGCCTGAAGATATCAGCCCTGGTCATCGTCGGCTTCTATCCTTTTGCGTTCGTGAATTCCGCTCTGCTTTCACAGCCTGTCCCCGCAGGTGGACTATTGGCGGATTGTACGCGCGCCGATAACTTACGTGAGAGGGGATCGCTCGCACAGTCGTCTTTGGCATCCCCGTTGCCTGCGGTGTCGTCCGCGTTCGCCCACACGTGAGGAGTTCAGAGGACTGTGAAACGATTATTGCATGCCGCCATCCTGTGGAGGCTGACCGCACTCGCGCTCATCGCCGCCGTGCTGGGCGCCGCGGCCGCTCCCTGGCCCGCACTCGGTGCGGGCGGACCTTCCATCGCCGTGATACAGTTTTCCAACGACGCCGCAGCGCCGCAGAGCGCAGTCGATGCCCTCAGCCAGTCGCTGTATCAAGCGGTCGCGTCGTCAAGCCAATTCTCCGCCGCCGGCAGCGGCCCGCTCAAAGTCACCCCGGCGATCGACGGCGATCCGATGATCGCCTCGTTGCGCGCAGGCGCTCGTGCGCATGCGCAAGAGGTCGTCATGGGCGACATCATCCACGCTGACAGCGGCAGCATCGTCTATCGGCTGACCGCATATCGGGTGGAGCCCGTCGCGTTCATCCGTTCGCAGCTGTTCACGCTCAACAACGCAAGGGGTTCGGCGATGGTCTCCGCGCTCGCGAGCAACCTGGCGACCCTGCACGCGCCCCGCACCGCGGTCGGAATGATCTTCTCCGTTACCAACGGCGTGTTCGCCGACTTGGGCGAATCGGGTGGATTCAAAGTCGGCCAGCAGTTCAACGTCATGCGCAACGGCACCAAGGTCGCCGTAGCGCGGATCACGCAGATCAATCTCACGCAAGCGACCCTCGCGTTGAGCAATCAAGCGCAGGGCTACACGCCTGCCGTGGGCGATCGCTTGATCGGGATCGAGTCGCTGCCCGCGATCGCGCCCGCGACGCGCGCCAATCCGAACACGTTCTCGCTCTGGGGGCTCGTCGCGGTGGCGGGTTTGACGCTGCTCGCGATCGGCCATCACGGGCAGCCGGGCGACGTCATACCGCAGCCTTCGCCGAGCACGTCGCCCTCGGGCGCATTCATCGTCACGAGCGTGTCGCAGACCGGCGCCGCCCCCGGCCCCGTGAGCTTCATCTTCACCTTCAGCCAACCGGTGGACCAGTCGTCGATCAACTTCACGAACACGAACGCGGTGAACTATACGACGACGAATCCGACGACGCCGACCTCACCCGTGACCAACCTGGGCGGCGCGCCGCCGTCGTTCGACTCGACCTTCACGCAGCTGACGATCAACGCGAACAACTTGACCGCCGGCGAACAGATCATGTTCAATTTCACGTCGGCGATCACCAGCGGTGGCCAGGCGCTGACGCCCTTCACGCACACCTTCCAGTTGGATATCGCGCACCATCCGTTCGCCCGGCCGGTGGCCCCGGTTCCGGCCGCCGGCGGTGTGCTCGGCCAGCCACCACCCCCGCACGCTCCCGCGCCCAAGGCGCCGCACGACCCGCAGGGTCCGCACGGACCGCACGTGCCGAAATGACGACAACAAGCTAAAGGATCCAGACAGGATGAAGCGCGGCACGCCCGCGCTTCATCTTTTCTAGAGATGGTGGTGTGCGAGCACGAAGTCGGCGAAGGGGCGCGCCCCGCGCGGCAGCGCACCGTTGATCAGGGCGAAGGCAGGCCGGTCGAGCGCTTCGATGATATCGACGCTTGCAGAGCTCTTCAAGGTGGCGCGCACGTCGCGCGAGATCGGGAAGAAGAGCGCGATGA
>JALYZS010000299.1 GCA_030948745.1 Vulcanimicrobiota bacterium
CGTCGGCGATGACGTACGACGAGGCCGCTTCATCCGGCGGCAGCACGAGACCCTCGAGCTCATCGCCCGACACGCGCAGCAAGGCTTGCAGATAGTCTTTGAAGGTGTCTTCAGCCGATTCGCGCAGACGGGTCGCGCTGTCCGCGGGACCGAGCCGCTCGTTCAAGTACGACACATGCGCGCGCCAGAAGGGCAGCGTGCCGAGCAGTTCTTTGACGCGGAAGCGCCGCACGCCATGCGCGACGATATAGAGCCGGCCCTGCGGTAGTTTGGTCACTTCGTGGATAAAGGCGGCAGTGCCGACATTCACCGGATCGAGATCGTCGCCGCGCTCCCGTCCGTTGCGATCGAGCAGGACACCGAACGGCCGGTCTTCGGCGATGCATTGCCCCATCATCTGCTTGTAGCGGTCTTCGAAGATGTGCAGCCGCAATGCCGCGCCTGGCAGCAAAACCGTGTTGAGAGGGAAGAGGCCGAGGTCGGAATCCATGGACTGGGCTATTTCGGGTCAGGGGTGAGCGAACTCTTCTTCCCAAGCGCGCGCGATGCGTTCCAGGGTGTGCTCGTCCACTTTTTCCGGGTCGTCTTCGAAATCGTCCAACTCGGTGACGAGTCGAAGAAGCTCAGGCATGGGAACCTGTTTCGGATCTTCATCCGGAAACGCCTGAGCCAGCTCGAAACCGATATCCTCGACGTCTTGCCACGTCAATCCCACTGCCTTCACCCCCTCCGCGTAAGAGGCCGGTTTCGTTGGGCAAGGGCAACCGTTCGACCTCTGTCAGACGATGCCAAGGATGTTGTAACCGGCGTCCACGTAGAGCACCTGTCCGGTCACGGCAGAAGAAAGATCGCTCGCCAAGAAAACGGCTGCGTTGCCGACGTCTTGCGCCACCGCATTGCGCCGCAGCGGTGACTTCGCAGCGACCTCGCCGAGAATGCGGCTGAAATCGCCCACCGCCCGCGCGGATGCGGTCTTGATCGGTCCAGCGGAAATCGCGTTGACGCGCGTGCGGCCCATGTCGCCCAGGTCTGCGGCCAGATAACGTACCGACGCCTCCAGCGCCGCCTTGGCCACGCCCATGACGTTGTAGTTCATCACCGCGCGCACGGAGCCTAAGTAGGTCATCGCCATGACGGAAGACTGCTGCGCGAAGAGCGGTTGCAACGCTCGGCATAACGCGACCAGCGAATAGACGCTGATGTCCAACGCGAGCGCGAAACCCGAACGTGACGTCGCGAAGAATTTTCCGCTGAGCTCTTCTTTGCGAGCGAAAGCAAGGCTGTGGACAAGCGTGTCCAAACGCCCGCCGCGAGCGGCGATGAAATCGTGCAGCGCGGCGATGCTGTCGTCCTTGGCGACGTCGCACATCGTCGTCGCCGCGTTGCCGAGCTCCGCCGCGAGCTTCTCCACCTCGCCTTGCGTGCGCTCACCCTCATAGGTGAGGATGAGCGAAGCGCCGTGCGCGTGCAATTCGCGGGCGATGGCGGTCGCAATGCTCCAGCGGTTGGCGACGCCTAAGACGCAGGCGGTTTTCCCGTCGAGCAGAGCCACGCGCCCGCTCAGCGTCCTCCGCTGTCAAAACGCTTGGCGATCACATCCCAATTCACGACGTTCCACCAAGCAGCGAGGTACTCGGGGCGGCGGTTTTGGTACTTCAAATAATAGGCGTGCTCCCAGACGTCATTGCCGAGCACCGGCGTCAAGCCTTGGGTGAGCGGGTTGTCCTGGTTGGGCGTGCTCGTGATCTGCAGACCGCCGTCCTTGGAGCGCACGAGCCAGACCCAACCGCTGCCGAACTGCTTGACCCCGGCCTCGTTGAACTGCTTCTTGAACGCCTCGAAATCGCCAAACGCGCGGCGGATGTCGTCTGCCAGGCCTGCCTGAGGCTCGCGGCCGCTGCCCGGACGCATGATCTCCCAGAACATCGTGTGGTTGACGTGCCCGCCGCCGTTGTTGCGAACCGCTGGCCGGATGTCTTCGGGCACGGCATTGATATCGCGGATGAGGTCTTCAGCGCTCTTGTCCGCAAGCTCGGGATGCTTCTCCAGCGCCGCGTTGAGGTTGTTGACGTAGGCCGCGTGATGCTTGTCGTGGTGCAGCGTCATCGTCTCTTTGTCGATGTACGGCTCCAAAGCGTCATAGCCGTAGGGCAGCGGCGGCAGTTGATGTGCCATGGTTTGGGACCCTCCAGATCAGTGCTGCACGAATGCAAGCGTGGAAAGGCTAACCGATTGCACGCGGGCGGCTCAAGTCCTCGGCGCGGCGTGCGCATGACTTTGTGCGCGGCCTGTGGTAGGAGCGCTGCCAAACACCGTGCACATCACGATCCGCCTGTTCGCGGCGCACCGCGAAGCCGCTGGAGCTCCGACGCTCCCTATGGAAGTAGCACCGGGCACGACCGCGGCTGCTGCATTCGAATCATTGTGCGCGCAGCACCCGGCGTTGCGGGCGGCCGCCGCGCGCGTCGCCTTCGCCGTCAATCAGACGCAGACGACCGGCGACCATGTATTGAACGACGCAGACGAGCTTGCGATTTTGCCCCCCATGGCGGGTGGCTGATGGGCCGCTTCGTCTTGAGCGCTGCGCCGTTAGACGAGCACGCAGTCGCACACCAGCTGCACCCGGCGCACGCCGGGGCGATCGTGACCTTTGTGGGACGCGTGCGCGACCGTGCCCGCGGGCACTGGGTGGTGAAGCTCGAGTATGAAGCGTACGCGGAAATGGCGGAGCGGGTGTTCGCGCAGATCGCGGCCGAGGCGCAATCCCAATTCGGGGTCGAGGACATCAGCGTTCATCATCGCAGTGGAACGCTCGTCGTGGGCGAGGTCAGCGTCGTCGTCGCGGTCGCCGCGGCGCATCGGGCCGAGGCGTTCGATGCCTGCCGCTATGTGATCGACAATCTCAAACAGCGTGCGCCGATCTGGAAGAAAGAACATGGCCCGCAGGGAGCGGTCTGGGTCGATGACCGGCCCTAACGGCCCGGGCGTGGCGCCCGCTTCGAGGCTTGCGCGGATCGCGCTCAAAGACGGGCGCGTGCGCCCGGCATTGCGCGCTTTGCTCTATGTGATCGCCGCGGTGGCCGGCGTCGGCTTCGTCGCATCGATCATCTTCAGCATCGCAGTCGCGATCGGCCCTTGGCCGTCGCGGCTCGAGCTGATCGTGGTGCAGGTCATCGCCACGGTCATCGTCATCGTGGCGCTCTCGTACGCGCTGCGCCGATTCCTCGATAGACGCTCGGCGCAGTCTCTTGGCCTAGCGCCGGATCGCTCGGCCATGCGTCTGTTCTGCCTCGGCGTATCGCTTGGTGCCGGCATGCAGACGGTGGTCGTGCTGGTGGAATTGCTCTGGGGCAATGGCCGCGTCGTGGGCTTCAGCGCGACTGGATCAAGCCTGATGGTCGTCCTGGCCGGCGCTGCGATCTTCATCCCGGCGGCGCTCTCCGAGGAGCTGTCGTTACGCGGTTACATCTTGCAGAATCTTTGGGAAGAGTGGGGATTCGTGCCCGCCGCGATCCTCAGCTCTGTGGCCTTCGCGCTGCTGCATTTCGCCAACCCGCACGTGCACGAGCAGATCGTCCTCACCGTTGTATCGCTCGTCCTGTACGGGATATGGGCATGCCTGAGCGTGCGCTGGACGAAGTCTTTGTGGTTTGCGCTGGGCTGCCACTCGGCGTGGAATCTCTTCGAGGGCCCGGTCTACGGGTTTCCCGTGAGCGGCATCACGGTGCCCGCGCCGACGGTTTTGCGCGTGAGCGGCGCAGGGCCGGACTGGTTGACGGGTGCGAGCTTCGGACCCGAAGGCGGCTTGAGCAGCATCGTCGCCATTCTCGTGGGGGCACTCGTTTTGTGGGCCCTCTTCAAGCGCGGCGCGTTTGCACACGCACCGGACCAGCGCGAATTCTACGCACGCCTCAGCGAATGATCCTGCCCTTCCATAACTGCCCTGTGCCGCTGCAACCGCGCCACGCCGAAGCGATCATCACGGCTGCGATGAACACGCCCGCAAGCGGCGACGCGGCCGCGGTGCGCGCGTCAGCGGCAATCAGTGGATCGCGCATCATGCGGACCGCAAGAGCCGAAGCGCAGCCGAAAGCGGTCAGTCCGAATAGCCGCCATTGAGGGCGGCTGAGCCTGCGGCGGCGGGGACGCGCCGCCAAAACCGCAAGCACCGGCGCGGGTAGCACAAGCATGCCCGTCACGAGGGTCACGAATAGCACGGCGCCCAAGGGGCTGCGTTGCGTGCCTTCATAGAAGTTCTTGCGCCACCCCGCCCACATCTCGTTGAACCCGCGATACATCCGCACGCGCACGAGATCGCTGCCGTTCAGCAACCGCAGGCGGTAGCCGAAGGCTTTGAACGATCGCGCCAGCATTCGGTCCTCGGCTATCTCGCCGCGCACCGCTGCGTGCCCGCCGATCCGGTCGTACGCGGACCGGCGCACAAGACTGAACCCGCCGGCCATGAGCGCGGTGCCGAAGCGCTGATCTTCTATGAGACACAACGGATGGCCGGTGAAGATGAGCGCCGCGACCGCCGGCATGACGATTTTTTCCGCGGCCGAGCCGCATTCCAGCGTGGCGCTCAGCGAGAGCGCATCGGCATCGAGCGCGCGAGCTGCCAGAAGCGCTGCATCGACCGCGCCCGGTTGCATGCGCACATCGGCGTCGCTGAAGAGCAGCCATTCACCGCACGCACAGCGCGCCGCGCTATGCGCCGCCCAGTTCTTTCCCACCCAGCCTGCCGGCGGCGGGTCGCAGCGCAACACCCGCACGCGCGGCTGGGTGATGCTGCGCTGTTCGGCGATCGCGGCGGTCTCGTCGGACGAGTTGTCGTCGGCGACGATGACGTCGCCCACCGCGGGCTGCGCGAGGATGGAATCTATCCACGAGCCGATGTTGGCCGCCTCGTCACGCGCCGGCACGATGGCCGTGACCATGCCGCGAATCGCGTCCGCCTTCTCCGGCTCAGCCGCGTCCGCGGCATAATCGCTGACGCGCTTGACCACGCGCAGATCGGCGAGGGCCAACCCCAACGCCGCGCACCACGCGAACGCCGACACGCCTTCGAGCAACAACAAAAAGGCGAGGCTGCGTGCCTCGCCTTTGCTAGCGCCCACCGGCTAACGCCCTGCGCTGCGCCGGCCTAATACTCTTCCTCTGAATGTTCCGGATGGAATTCTTCCTCTTCTTCTTCGTCGTCGTAGTTCTCGTCGAGGTCCTCTCCTTCGTCGTATTCTTCGACCGAGACCACCACGTCTTCGGCTTCCGGCTTCCGCTGCGCGCGCTCTGTCGTGCGCGGCGATCGCTCGCGTGCATCTTCTCGACCGTGCCGCACGGGTGCGCCGTTGTGGCGCGCGGCGCCGCTCGCGCGCTTCGCGGTGGCTCGTTTCGCACCAGCCCGCTTCGTGGCGGCGCTGCGGCTCGTCGCGCTTTTACGCGCGCTGCCGGCCCTGCTTGCGGTCGTCTTGCCGGCGCTCGCGGCCTTGCGCCCGCCGCGTGCAGC
>JALYZS010000328.1 GCA_030948745.1 Vulcanimicrobiota bacterium
GCGAAATGACTTACGCTGGAATGTCCGAAAAAGCCCAACGCCTCTTCGCACCCGCCGAAAGGACATGACGTTCGCATGACGCCGAGGCTCCGCTTTTGGAAAACGCTTGCCGCGGGGACGGCGGCCATCGTCGGCGTTGTTATCCTCGGCACGGTCGGCTGCTCGAATTCTTCTGCCCCGAGTCCCACGGCGAGCCCCAGCCCGAAGCCATCCCCCTCGGGCACTGCGCCGCCCTCGCCCTCGCCCATCCCATCGCCCGTGAACTTCGTCGTGCTGAACTATGCCAGCATCCCGCCCACCGTCGACCCGACCTACGGCGCGATCGATGGCTACGGTCAGACCGCGACGGTGCCGGTCGTCTCGCCCGCACCCGTGGTGAGCTCGCAGATCGTCACCGTGCATTGCAATCAGACGATCGCCTTTTATAACGTCGATCGCGCCGGTCTGCACACGGCGTCGCTCTTAGGACCTGCGTCGGGCATGAATTGGCCCGCGACCTTCAACAACGTGAACGGCGCCAACAGCGCCAGTCCGACGAACACCGCCATCGACACGCCAGAATTTTCGACCGGCACTTTGAATATTTTTTCAGGTGCGTTCGGGACGTCGCGTGTGTACACCACCGGCACGACGGCCGGCGCGTTTTACTTCGGCGACTTTTATGAATATAAGCCGGTGCTGCCGGGCTGGCCGCAGATGCGGACGGTCATCAACATCCTCTGTCCGTAGTCCTCACGGTATTTCATAGCCGTTTCATGACGCCGCCGTAATCTCTGTAGAGCGGGTAAGGCGTTGCGCCCTGTCGTCTTATCCGCACTCGATGTGGGGGCGAAAGGGAAATGGCCTTTCAGTGAATATTCAGAGATTTTTCAGCGGCGGCGGAATCGCCGCGTTCTTGATCGCCGGCACGCTTGTGCTCGCGGCCTGCAGCGGTGGCGGCACCGCGGGCACCGGTTGCCAAGGGTACGGCGGCGGTGGTGGCGGAAGCGGCAGCGGCGCGAATTGCGGCGGCCATCCTAACCCCAGCCCGTCGCCCACCATGGCAAGCGCGCAAACAGTCGTCGTGCGATTGACCGGCGAGTCCGCGGCCACCGATCCGACGTACGGCAACATCCTCGGCTATCAGCTCGGCGCGACCGGCACCACGACGCAAGTGGTACATCTCACGGCAAACGCGACCGTGCAGTTCGTGAACATGGACGCGACGTTGCCGCACACGGCAAGCTTCCTCCAGAATTGGGGCGGATCGTACCCATCCCCATTCCCGCCGGCGAACTTAGGGCCTACGGCGTCCGCAGCCGGCAGCGTCATCAGCACGGCCAACTTCAGCTCGGGAAATATCAATCCCGGGGCGACCTCAGCCGTCTACAACACCGGCGGAGCCGCAACGCTCATCTTCGGCTGCGCTTACCATTACGACAGCAACGGGATGCGGACGGTCGTCATCGTCCAATAACCAGTCCGAAAACAGGTCAGGTGGCGAGTGCGTTCACGCACTCGCTATTTTTTTTTGATCGCGGTGAGCTGCACGAGCGTGCCGCCCTGGTCGCTGACGAGCACGACCTGCCTTTGCACGCCTTTGTCGGCGAGCAAGAAATCGGCGATGCCGCCATCAGCCTGGTTGATGAACATCTTGAGGCTGCCCTTGGGCAACCGCGCGCCGTAGTACGCTTCGACTTTGCTCAGCGGGTCGGCACTGCGGTAGTAGGCGCCGACGATCGTCCCGCCGTGGCTGCTCGGCTTCACGACGCCGTCGCTCGTCGGTCGTGCCCCCGGGTAGACCGGTAGGCCTAGTTGCCGGCTCACCGCGGCGCTGACGATCGGCGTGCGGCTGGCGCCGGCGGCGGGAGCACTGGTCGTGCTTGGGCTCGACTGCGGGTGCGACGAACAATCGGTCAGGAGCAGCACGCATACCGCTACGCATACACGGATCGGGAGAGCGGCGCTGCGCTGCACGAGATTCAACTCGCGCGTTCATCCTCCACCAGACTCGGGAGGATCTTCAGGAAATTCGCGACGAGCGTATCGTACTCAGGCGATGTGTACTGCTCGACCTGCCCCGCATCGCAGAGCGCGGTGAGCGCGGAATCGATGGGCAGCTGCGCGAGCAGCGGGGCGCCGCTCTCCACGACCAGCTGCACGCCTCTGGAAGGTCCGAACAGCTCGTGCCGTGCGCCAGTCTGCGGGTCGATGAAGTACGACATGTTCTCCACCAAGCCCACGATCGGCGAGTGCAGCTGCTGCGCGAACTTGACGGCTTTGCTCACGATCATCGTCGCCAAGCCTTGCGGCGTGGACACCATGATGATGCCGGAAACGGGTAAGGCTTGCAGCACGGTCAACGGCGCGTCGGAGGTGCCGGGCGGCAAGTCGACGAGCAGATAATCGAGCGTGCCCCACTCGAGGTCATGGTAGAACTGGCGGATCGCTTGCGAGACCATCGGCCCGCGCCATATGACCGCCTGCTCCGTGCTGTCGAGGATGAGGTTCATGGACATGATCTGGATGCCGCTGAGCGACGCGGGCGGATGCGGCTTGCCGTCGGCGCCTTGATATGGCCGCGCGGTGATGCCGAACAAGCGCGCCATGCTCGGCCCGGTGATATCGGCGTCGAGTATGCCGACGCCGTAGCCGTGCCGCCGTAACGCGACGCCGAGCAGCGCGGTCACGAGAGACTTTCCCACGCCGCCTTTACCCGACATGATCGCCACGACGTGCGCGATGCCTGCCTTGCGTTGGCGCTCGGGTGGGCGTGCGGTTGTCGCCGCCGGTTGCGGGCGCGGCGGCGGCACTGTGCCGTCAGCGATGAAACGATCGAGATCCGCCACGAGCCCATCCAAATCGAGGCGATGCACGCCCGCGCCCTGACGGATAGTCTCTCTCGTCGAGACGTGGCAGCCCGCGCACGGCAGACCATGCGCGCCGAAGACCTGTTCGGCGCCGGGATATTTTTCCACCACCTCCCGAATGGTGGTGTCCGGCGAAATGCTCGTGCTCATCTCCGCTTCTCTTCGTCGAGCGCATCACCGGAGCCTTATGGAAAGGACCGCAAATGCGACTCACGAACCCTTTGGCGCTCTTGGACTCCCCGTCGATTGGAGATGATGTAGACCATGGGCTCTACGATTGTTACGCGATGCTGGTCGACCGCAGCGGTCCTGGTTGCCGCCTCCCTCATCGCCGCGTGCTCCGGCAACAGCAACACCCAGAGCACGAGCACGCAAGGCGCTAACGTTCCCGCTGGCAACCTGGTCCGCGTCGGCGCCGATCTGCCGGTTTCCGGCGGCGATGCGTCCGATGGCATTCCAGCAGCCAACGGCGTGAAGCTCGCCGTCATCGACGCGAACAAACTGCATCTCATCCCCGGCTATACCATCCAAGCATCCATTGTCGACGATGCGGTCAATGGCAAGCATAATCCGAGTCAAGGCGCGAAGAACATCCAGGCGTTCGCAAGCGATGCTAGCGTGCTCGGCGTGGTGGGCCCCTTCAACAGCAACGTGGCCAAAGCGGAGATCCCGCTTTCGAACAGCCTCGGCATCGCCATCATCAGCCCGGCCAACACCAACCCCGATCTCACCAAGGGCGCGCTCGCGCTGCAGCTGCGCACGTCGAATCCGGATGCGATCACATACTTCCGGGTGTGCACGACCGACGACATCCAAGGGCCTGCCGGCGCAGACTATGCCGCCCAAGCCGTGCACGTGCGGCGTGCCTATGTGCTGGATGACAATGAGACCTATGGTAAAGGCGTGGCCGATCAGTGGGCCGCGCAATTCCAGCGCGATGGGGGCAGCGTGCTGGGCCACGACCATACGGTCCCCGACCAACGCGATTTTCACGCGCTCTTGACACGTGCCGCGAGCTTGAACCCGGACGCCATCTTCTTCGGCGGCACGACCTCCACGCTCGGCGGCCAGATCCGCAAGCAGATGTCGGATGCCGGTTTGGGCCGCATCCCCTATTTCGGCGCCGACGGCATCCGCAACGATCAATTTCTCACCGATGCCGCCAGCATGGCGAACAACTCTTATGCGACGGTCGCGACAGTGAATGCCAGCAAGATCCCGGCCGCGCAGGCGTTCCTCAAAGAATATCAAGCCCAGTTCGGACAGCCCGTCGGATCGTATTCAGCCAACGGCTATGTGGCCGCCATGACGATCATCGATGCGATCGCCGACGCGATGAAGAGCAACGGCGGAAAGCTGCCGTCGCGCGCTGATGTCCTCAGCCAACTGCGTTCGGGGAAGGTCCACCACAGCATCATCGGCGACTTTTCGTTCGATAAGAACGGCGACACGACCAATAAGATCATCTCGATTTATGGTGTGCAGAACGGCGCCTGGGTGTTTCTCACGCAGAAGAACTACGCTCACTGACACATGACGACGGACGGTGACCGCCGATGCATCTGTTTCTCGAACAGCTCATCAACGGTATCGCGCTGGGCGGCGTATATGCGCTCATCGCGCTTGGCTACACGATGGTGTACGGGATCATCGAGCTCATCAATTTCGCGCACGGCGATGTCTACACGCTCGGTTCGTTCTTTTCGATCACCCTACTCGCGCTGATCCCGCTCTCGCTTATCAGCAGCGGCTGGGAGCTGTGGCTCATCGCGATGCTCGTCATCGTGATGGCTGCGCTGCTGTGCGGCATCGTGGGCGTCGTGATCGAACGCCTCGCTTATCGCCGCCTGCGAAACGCGCCCCGGCTTGCCCCGCTCATCACGGCCATCGGCGTGTCGCTCATCCTCGAGAACATCATGCAGCTGTGGCGCGGTCCCTCGCAAGTACCCTTTCCGCAGTTCCTTCCCGACCATGTGTATGTCGCCGGCGGGGTCGCCTTCCACGAACGCGCCGTGCTCGTCGTGGTCGTGAGCCTCGTGGCGATGGCGCTGCTCAACCTGCTCGTGTTCCGGACCAAGCTCGGCACGGCGATGCGGGCCACGGCGCAGGACCGAGATGCAGCTCAGCTCATGGGCATCAGCATCAACTCGACCATCGCGTGGACGTTTTTCATCGGCGGCGCGCTGGCGGGCGTGGCAGGCTTCATCTCCGGCATCTACTACGGCTCCACGTTCTTCCTCAACGGTTACGGCGCCGGCCTCAAGGCCTTCACCGCGGCGGTCTTGGGGGG
>JALYZS010000329.1 GCA_030948745.1 Vulcanimicrobiota bacterium
GCGAAATGACTTACGCTGGAATGTCCGAAAAAGCCCAACGCCTCTTCGCACCCGCCGAAAGGACATGACGTTCGCATGACGCCGAGGCTCCGCTTTTGGAAAACGCTTGCCGCGGGGACGGCGGCCACGAGCAGGCCGCCGGTGATCCAACGAAGCATTGTCCACAGGCCTTTTGCGAAGCGGCAAAAGCGCCCTGCCTCAAACCGCCTACAGACTGCTCCGTGTGAGACCACCGTCGACAAAAATCGTCTGGCCGGTGATGTAGCGCGCCTGGTCGCTCGCCAGGAATGCGACGAGCGGTGCGAATTCGCTCGGCTCTCCCAGGCGTTTCATCGCGATACCCGTGCTGGCGTCGTGCAGCCCATCGTCGCCGTACAGCTGCAGCAAGCGTGCCGTGCGGATGCGGCCCGGGCAGACGTTGTTCACCGTGATCCCAGCGTCTGCCACTTCGCGCGAGATGGTTTTCGCAAGCCCGACCACCGCGAGCCGCAGGCTGTTGCTGAGCACGAGGTTGTCGACGGGTTCTTTCACCGAGCTGGACGCCAAGTTGATGATGCGTCCGCGCCCGCTCGCGCGCAAACTCGGCAACGCAGCACGAATGAGACGCACGACCGACATCAAGGTGAGGTCGAAGGCGGCGCGCCACTGCTCGTCGCCGACGTCCGTGAACGACCCCGCTGGGGGCCCGCCTGCGTTGGTCACGATGATGTCCAACGCGCCGAAGCGCTCCAGGGTCGCAGCGACCAGCGCCGCGGGTCCATCCGGCTGCGCCAAGTCGCACGCGATCGCAGCGGCCGCGCGACCCGTCGCGGCTGCGATCGATTGCGCAGCCTGTTCAACGCGGGATGGTGATCGGCTCGAAACGACGACCCGTGCGCCTTCAGCCGCAAACGCTTCGGCGACCGCATAGCCAAGACCAGAGCTTGACGCGGCGACCAGCGCCACGCGATCTTCTAGATGCAGATCCATGCCGCAGGTGTATGCCGTTCCCGCTGCGCTCTCCCGCGCCGTGCGCCAACAGGCAGCGCCAATCCGGCGAGCGAACAGAAGCAATTCGTGATTCGTAGCAGCGCCCCGCCTCCCGTTTCGCACGCAGCCGATTCGATCGAAGACATCAGCCGGTTGCTCGCCGCGCACCAGTACATCGCCGACCGCAATCTCGCCGTCGCGATATTCCTCAGCGTCAGCCTGCATAAGCCGCTTTTCCTCGAGGGCGAAGCGGGCGTCGGCAAAACTGAAGTCGCAAAGGTCTTGGCCGCGGGACTGGCACGCCCGCTCATCCGCTTGCAGTGCTACGAAGGCTTGGACGTCAACCACGCCGTGTATGAGTGGAACTATGCTCGCCAGATCCTGCATATTCGGATGTCGGAGCACGACCAGACGACGACGTCTGACGCGGAGCGGGAGATCTTCGCACCGGAGTTTTTGATCAAGCGCCCGTTGCTGCAGGCGATCGACCAAGGCGAAGGGCCGCCTCCCGTGTTGCTCATCGATGAGATCGACCGCGCAGACGAAGAGTTCGAAGCATTTCTGCTCGAGCTGCTATCGGATTTCCAGATCACGATCCCCGAACTGGGGACGTTCAAGGCGGCGCAGCCCCCGCTCGTGATCCTCACAAGCAATCGCACTCGCGAAGTGCACGACGCTTTGAAACGGCGATGTCTGTATCACTGGATCGAGTATCCCAGCTTGGAACGCGAGACCGCGATCGTCAGCGCGAAGGCGCCGGGCATCTCCGAGCGCTTGGCGCGCGAGGCGTCCGCGTTCGTGGCCGGTCTGCGCGCAGAAAACTTCTACAAGCAACCGGGCATCGCGGAAACCATCGACTGGGCGAGGGCGCTGCAGGCCCTGGGCCGCACGACCCTCGATGAGGCCGCGGTCAGCGACACCGTCGGCTGTCTGTTGAAATATCAAGAAGATCTCAAGAAGCTTTCAGACCGCGGCATGGCGGGCCGGCTGCAAGAGGCGAAGCGGGCCGCCGCCCATGGTTGATCCCCTGGCGCGCAACGTCATCACGTTCAGCCGCGTCCTGCACAACGTCGGCCTTCCCGCGCAACCAGACCGCTGTGTGCTCTTCTTCCAGGCGCTGGCGCTCGTCGGGCTGCGCTCGCCCGCCGACATGCGTGCGACCGGCCGCAGCATTTTCGCGCGCAGCCGGGAACAGCAAGAACGGTTCGACCTGGCCTTCGACGCTTTTTGGTACATGCTGGCACCGCCCGAGGCCGGCGCGCACGTTGATAAGCCAAGAGAATCCGGCGCCGCGGCAGCTGCTGCTGGGGACCACGCCGATACGCGCGTGCCCGTGACAACGCAGCGGCCGGTCATCGCCCCGGACGATAGCGTCGCACGCGCGCTTTCCGGCGTGCCCGCCGCTCGTCTGTCGCAGGACGGGGACCGGCGCTTCACCTACAGCTTTGCAGAGGCCCTGCGGCATAAGGACTTCGCACGACTCGGTGCTGACGAGCTCGCGCTTGCGCATCGCTTGACCAAGGAAGAACGGCTGCGATTCGGCGTCCGGCAGACCCGCCGCACGATACGGCGCGCCGGGGGCGCCATCTTCGACGCACGTCGCGCGCTGCGCACGAGCGTGCGGCGGTTCGGCGAAGTCCTTTCGTTGCCGACACGGCAGCGCAAGCAAAAACCGCGCGATCTCGTGCTGCTGTGCGATATCTCAGGTTCGATGGACCGATACGCCCGGCTGCTGCTGCAGTTCATCCATGCGATCCGGCATGCGCTGGGCAACGTCGAGGCATTTGTATTCGGCACGCGCTTGACGCGTATCACCCGGGAACTGCGGCACCGCGACGTCGACGCAACGCTGCGCGAGGTGTCGCGCAGCGTGCCGGACTGGGGCGGGGGCACGCGTATCGGGGAGTGCCTGCAGCAGTTCAACCTGCATTGGGCGCGGCGTGTGCTGGCGCATGGCGCGATCGTCATGATCATCAGCGACGGATGGGACCGTGGTGATATCGCTTTGCTCGTGGCCCAGATGGAGCGTCTGCAGCGGCGCAGCTATCGCCTTATCTGGCTCAACCCGCTGCTCGGGGCCAAGAACTACCGCCCGCAGACCGCCGGCATGCGAGCCGCGCTGCCGTACATCGACGACTTCTTGCCGGCGCACGACCTGCGCAGCCTCGCCCAGCTCTTCGTGGCGTTGCGCTCGGTCGATCGCCGCCGGCCTGCGCGAGCGCAACGCGCCTTCGAGATGCAGCCATTGCCGCAGGGAGTTTGACGTGCGCGAGATCATCGACACGTTGCAGCACTGGAAGGCGTCGGGCGAGCGCGTCGTGATGGCGACGGTCATCGCCGTGCACGGCTCCGCGCCGCAACCGGAAGGCGCGAAGATGCTCATCGCCGAGAGCGGTAAGATCGCAGGCTCGGTGAGCGGCGGCTGCGTCGAGGCGGCAGTCGCCCACGAGGCGCAGCGCGTGCTGCGTTCGGGCAGGCCGGTGATCGTGAGCTACGGCATCGATCGCAGCATGATGTGGGATGTCGGGCTCGCCTGCGGCGGTACGATCGATGTGTTCCTCGAGCCCGTATGAGCGCCGCCTCGTCGCCCGACGTCCTGGCGCGCGTGGGCGAGCTGCTGCGCGCCGGCAGATCCTTTGCCATCTGCACCGTCGTCCGCCCACAGTCAGACGCCGGGTATAAGGTGGTCTTGGACGCGGCCGGCAGCGTTATCGCCTCCACCGCAGGCACGCTCCTGCGCGCGCCGGCCGGTGCTGCCTTTGTGGATGCGGTGAGACAGCTGCTCGCATCCGGCCAATCGAGAATCGTCGCCGCTGACGGTCAGGAGATCTTCGTCGACGTCTGCCTTCCGCGCCCGCAGCTCATCATCGTCGGGGCCGTGCACATCGGCATGGCGCTGTGCGAAATGGCGGCGCGGGCCAGCTTTGCGGTGACCGTCGTGGACCCGCGGCCGGCGCTCAACAATCGCGAGCGGTTCCCCAAAGCCGCAGGCTTGCGCGTGGGCTGGCCGCAGGACGAGCTTCCAGCGCTGCGCTTCGAGCCCGCCTCGACCTATCTCGCGGTGCTGGCCCACGACGAGAAATTCGACGATCCGAGCGTGACCCACGGCTTGCGCGAAGGCCTGCGCTACGTCGGCGCGATCGGCAGCAAGAGAACGCAGGCTGCGCGCCGCGAGCGGCTCGCGTCAAATGGCATCACAGCGCAGCAGCTCGCGCGGCTGCACGGGCCGATCGGTTTGGACATCGGCGCGCAGACGCCGGAAGAAATCGCCGTCGCGATTTTGAGCGAGATGATCGCGGTGAGAAACGAGCGCAGTGGTGCTCGCCTGAGCGAGCGGAGCGAACCGCACATTCATGTCTGAGTTTTTTCTGCCGATACAAAAAAAGGATAATCCGTTCACGATGAACGAATAACCGACTAAGCTCAGCAATGGGCGCGTCACCCCATTACTCCGCAGGATGGAGGTGAGTAATAATGGCAAAGAAAAAGGCGAAGAAAACCGCCAAAAAGACGACCAAGAAAAAGAAACGCTAGTCTTGCAGTCGTAAACCAAAGCAAAGAGCGAAGATCATCTCTTCGCTCTTTTTCTTTTCTGCCGCCTGCGCGTTCACCGCTCGGACACGACGATGATGCCGTGGCCCCGGTGCTCGTCCAAAAAGCGCAGGCCCTCGCTCATCCAGGTCTCCAAGCCCGAAGCGCTGTGCTGTTCCACCTCGCGCACGATGTGTTCGCGATCCCGCAGCCAGCGTACGTTGGTCGGTCCCTGGCTGAGCCACAGGACCTCGCCGCAGTCCTCACAGGTCAAACCGGCGCGCTGCAAAGGTTAGACGCGGGCTGCGCTGACCGCAGGCTGGGGCGGCGCTGCCGGGCGCGCAACGTCGCTGTTCAGCCCGATCACGAGCAGGGCTAAATCATCGGCGATGCGTCCGCCGGATAAGCGGCTGACCGTGGCGACCACATGGTCGGCCAGCGCCTGCGGCTCGGACGGGGCCTCGCGGAGAACGCGAATCGCGCCATCGTCGTCCAGCATGATGCCGGCGGTGTCGCGAGCTTCGGTGAGCCCATCGGTCGCCAGGATCAGAACGTCGTCGGCGATGAGTTGCTCTTCGGTCGTCGGGAAGACGTCGCTCTCGCGCAAGCCGATGATCGGCCCGGTGACGAGCAACTGCCGCACCGCCGATCCGCGTCGTAAGTAGGCCGGCCCGTGTCCGGCGCTCGCGTAGCGCAGACGGCTGTCGCGCTGATCGAAGATGCCGACGAACAGCGACACGAACGAACCAGCGTCTCTCGAAGACCGCAGAAAAGCGTGATTGAACTTCTGCATCATGACGCTCGGATCGCGATAGTCCTCGATGAGCGCCCGTAACGTGTACTTGATGAAAGCGGTCTCGACGGCGGCCTCAAGGCCCTTACCGCTGACGTCCGCCACGACGAACAGGCAGCTGTCCTCGTCGATGCGGTGCACATCGAAGAGATCGCCGCCGACGGCCGCGTGGCGCGCCGCGGAGATATAGGCGGTGCCGATGCGCAGGTACGGCAGGATGTCCCAGCCGCTCAAGAACGCGCGCTGCAGCGTGTCGCCCACGATCCGTTCACGCTCGAGCGCCGCCTGCGTGCGCGACCGGATGACGTCCGCGACGATGGCGGAGGTGCCGAACAACAACATGAGGACCGCGGTCAGCGTCGAGGCCCGCAGTAACAAGCGTTTCACCGCATCCGCCGCCAGCTGCCACTGCGCGTCTAAAAGGCCGCTCAGCTGCGTGACGTCGAGGCGGACCTGGTCGACGAGCAGCTTGCCTCGTCGCAGCCGCTGGACTTGGTCGATCGTGTTGGGGTGGGTGAGCAAGGGTTTGGCGACGTCATGCTCCCACAGATCGTGCGAGCGCCGGATATCGAAGATGAGCGGCGCCGTTTCGCTCAGGTGGCTGTCCTGCATGCGGCGCTCGAGCCGGGCGAGATCCTCCCCGAAGCGCGGCCCGCTCTCGTAGTACGGTTGCAAGAAGACGCGCTGACCCGAGGCTAAGTATCCGCGCAGCGCCGTCTCTTCGTCGAGCTGGCTGCGCAGCAGCACCT
The DNA here is from genome assembly GCA_030948745.1 of Vulcanimicrobiota bacterium. GTDB lineage: Bacteria > Vulcanimicrobiota > Vulcanimicrobiia > Eremiobacterales > Eremiobacteraceae > JALYZS01. Next base: position 6,043 of record JALYZS010000329.1, read on the forward strand.
GCAGATCGTTCTGGCCTTGCGACAAGATGGTCTGTCGCGCGTAGGCGCTGCGCGCGTTGACATAGGTGAAGAACGAACCGAGAACGGAGACGAACAGCGCGATCGCCAGCACGGTGGCTGCGGTGAACGCGGGCCTGCCGAGCCCGACATTCGGGGATCCCGGAAACGCCCCGCCGCGGCGGGCCTTCGATCCAATGAAACTCTGCATGCTCTTTTCACAAAGGCAAGATGGCGCCGCAAAAACCGCGCCAGCCATAGGCTGCGAGCCCACCGCTTTCGTCGCGCCGCGCGTGCGTGCCCTTCCTGCGCGCCACCGTGTGACGCCCGGTGTTTTAGGACGTAGCGGTCTGGAATGCCTCGCTGAGGACGCGCTGCAGTTCCCCATTTTCGAGCATGGGAGCGAGAATGTCGGTATCGCCGTAGAATTTCCCGTTGATGAAGACCTTGGGCAGGGTCGGCCAGTTCGTCATCTCGCTCAAGGCATTGCGCTTTTCCGTATTCGCAAGCACGTCGACGACCTCGAACGGGAAGCCGAGGTCATCGAAGAACTGCACGGTCTCCAGGGTGAAGCCGCAGCGTGGCGCCTGGCGAGTCCCCTTTCCGTAGACGAGAATACGGTTGCGTTGTATTTCCGATTCGATTTCCGCTTTGAGCTCGCTGGTCATGGCTGTTCCTTTGCTTCGGTCCGCAGTTCGATGGCGTGCAAACGCCCATCTTTGAGCGCCCCGCCCAGCGCATCATAGATCATTCGGTGTTGATCCAACAAGGGCTTGCCCGCAAAGGCATGCGAGCGGACACGGATGTTGTAATGGTCGCGAGTGCCGGTACGGTCGTGGCTCTCGACCATTGCGTCGGGGAGTGCCCGGCAGATCAAGGCCTGTATTTCGTCCTGCGTTATCATATCACGCTTTTTCGGCGCGGCAGGCGGACTGACTTCCCCGCGTTCCGCGTTCCCAGTATGTCCCGCGCGCGAGCCTTTAGGCGCTGCGAGCGCGTGCCGATATAGCTAAGGATGCACATCGATTGGGGCAACATCTTCGCGCTATCCGAGAAGCTCGGCGACGTCATCGACACGCATCGTTGGGTCGCGCTGGCGATCATGGTCGTGGGGGGCATGCTGAGCAGCATCAGCCCCTCAAGCGTGCCTCGTATGGTCGCGATCGTCAACTATGCCGGACGCGAGGCCAAGACGTTCCGTCACGCGGTAGGGTTGTCGCTGGCGTTCATCGCCGGCATCACGACCGTGTACTCAGGCGTCGGTGCCCTCGCGGGTTCCTTCGGCTCCCTGCTCACGCTCACTGGCTTCCTTTACTACTTCACGGCGGCGCTGTGCCTGGTCATGGGGCTTTCCATGGTACGTCTCATCGAGTTCCGCTGGCAGGTCCCGGCGGTCTCATCGATTGGTAAGGGCTACCTGGGGGCCTATGCGCTCGGTTTTGGCTTCGCATTCCTGATCGCCCCGGATGCCACGCCTTTCATCATCGCCGCCCTGGCCGTCAGCACCTTCGAAGGCAAGCTCGCCTTGGGCGCCTTGTTGATGTTCGCGTTTGGCATAGGGCATGGCATTCCCGTGCTGTTCGTCGGCGCGTTCGCGCCCTGGTACACGCGCAAGAAAGCTGTGCAGCGCTGGCATCTGGCAGCTGAAATGGCGGCGGGCTATATCTTGATCTTCCTGGCGTTGTTCTTCGCGGTCATCGCATGACGCAAGACGTCCGTCCCTACGTCATCCGCACCTACGACCGCTGGATCATTCTCGTCATCGTCATGATCGTGGGGTGGTGGCTCTTCCGGCCATTATTCGCATTCTCGGTGTACTTCCGCGGCCTGAGTTACGAGCGGATGTTCCAACTGTCGACCGCCGAGCATTATTACCGCAAGTCGACCAAGGTGTACGCGCATATCCCGGTTGGATGGCAGGGCTGGGGCGAACTATATCTCATGCGAGCGCCGGCCGACGGGATGGCTGCGAAAGAGGCGGTGCGCCTCTTCAGCACTGGACTCGACAACAATCCCACCTACGCGCCGCTCGCATTCGATCTCGGTCGCACCTACTTCGCGACGAAGGATTATCGCAACGCGCGCATCGCGTTTGAAACGAGCGCGCGGCTTGCGCCGAGGGACATGTTCAGCTGGGATTTGGCCGCCTGGTCGAGCTTCCACGAAGGCGACCGGCGCTTAGCGCTCAAGTATTGGCATCAGGTGCTGAAGATCGATCCGGGCAACGCGACCGCGCGGCGTGCCATCGCACAGTACGGCTTGAACGGGCGTGGCCCTAAGCCGTCTTCTCTTTCACAAACAAGTAGCTGATCGCGTACATCGCCGCCGCATAGGGCGAACTCGTCTTCAAACCGTTGGACGTCTCGTCGCCGCGGATCAGGAACAACGCCGGCCGGCCATCGTCGTCGACCACGTCCACGCTCACCGTCCGCAGCTCGCTGTCGAACTGGCCGGAGTTGTTCTTGTGTTCGGTGACGACGCAGTATTGGAGCAGCTCTTCTTTGCCGCCGGCGCCATCTTTGTAGAGCCAGCACTTGTCCATGCCGACTGGCCGGTTCTTGCGCGAGAGTTCGAATCGATAGTACGCGCACACGATGGTATCGAGGCGCAATTGCAAATGCCCGCCGGTAATAACCACGACGAATACCTCCGGTCCATTACGGCCGCGAGACCGGCCGCGCACCTACTAGTTATCGGACAAGAGCCTTACAAACGTACGTTCGGTCGGTCACTTTCCACCCCTGCTTGTGACGCCATTCACGCTTGCGCAGCTCAGCGCACAAGCAAGTTCAGAGGGACGTGACGCGCGTCGATACAGTTAGATATGCCGCTAAGAGAAGAAGAACAAATACTGTTTCGCTCCGCCTGTGTGCTGCTGCTCGGCTTGATCGCGGGCCTCACCTTTGCGATGGCGGGCAAGATCTAGCTC
>JALYZS010000373.1 GCA_030948745.1 Vulcanimicrobiota bacterium
GCGGTACAGCGTGGCACGTCGGTCATCGAGCGGCGGCGCCTCGGTCGCGGTGACAAACGCCTGTTCAAGGTTTTGAATGCTGCCCAAAAAAGCGCTCCGGCGATCGTGGTCGAGCTCCGACAGAACATCATCGAGCAACAATAACGGCGCCTCTCCGACCGCCCTTGACAGCAATGCATACTCGGCAGCCTTCAACGCCAGCACCGCGGTCCGCTGCTGGCCTTGCGAGCCGTAACGCGCCAACGGTTCGCGGCCGAGCAGCAATGCCACATCATCGCGGTGCGGTCCGACCAATGCCATGCGGCGTGCCAGCTCGGCCGGCGCCGTGGCTTGCAACGCGGCCTGCAGCGACTTCAAAATCCCGGCCGGCGTCGCATCGTCGAATGGCGCGCTTGGCTGGTATTGCATCCCAAGCTCAGCGCTCGCGCCCACCCAGCCTGCATGCACGCTGCACGCTTCGTGCCCGAGCTGGCGGATGTAGACGTCACGCGCGGCCATGATCTGCGCGCCGCTGGTCGCGAGTTGCTCGTTGTAGGTGGCGAGCAGACCGCGATCCACTGAGGGCGCTTTGAGCAGCGCATTTTTTTGCTGCAGCAGCTGCAGGTACGTCGCGTGCTGGTGATAGTAGTGACGGTCGGATTGCGCTAACGCCGCGTTCAACAAACGGCGGCGCAATGCGGGCGCTCCGCTCACGAGCTGCAGGTCGAACGGCATGAACGTGACCGCGCAAATGCCGCCGAGGAATTGCGCATACGCGACGCCGCGGCCGTTGCGCACAAAACGCTTGCGCGCGCCGTCGCCGACCCGCGTGATGATGCAGGCCGCCTGCACTTCGCCCGCCTTCGTGCTGACCCGCGCGGCGATGCGCGCGAGCGGCGCATCCGTCCCCACCAGATCGACTTCGCGCGCCGCGCGAAACGATTTGCCGGTCGACAACAGCGACAGCGCCTCGAGCAGGTTCGACTTGCCTTGCGCGTTGGCGCCCACGAACATGCAGACGCCGCCTGCGGGTTCGAAGCGCAACGCGGCGTAGTTACGGAAGTTGGAAAGTTCGAGGGCGGTGACGCGCACCGTGCCTCACTGGCGCAGCGGCATCAGGATGTACAACTGTCGCTCGGCGCGTTTGGCATCGCCCGGGTGGATCGCGGCCGGCTGCAGCGCTCCGACGAACTCCAATGTCACCGTGTCCGATTCGATGTGGTTGAGGATCTCCACGAGGAACTTCGCGTTGAATGCGATGGTGAGCGGATCGCCGCTGCGCTCGACGTCGAGTTCTTCGTAGGCGTTTCCGGCGGTGTCGGAGCTGGCCGTGATGACAAGGCTTGAACCCTCCATCGCGAGCTTCACCATGCTGGCACGGTCGCCCGCGACGACGCCTGCACGGCGCAGACTGGCGAGCAGCATCGCCGTGCTGGCGACGACTTTCTTGTCGAATTCCTTGGGGATGACTTGTTGGTAATTGGGATAGGCGCCGTCCACCAAGCGCGCGCTGATCTTCACGTCCCCGGTGCGGAACACGAGCTGGTTGGCCTGTCCGCCGATGACGGTCGCCTCGATGACGCCGTCACTTGCGACGCGCACGACTTCGCTGAGTCCGCGCGCCGGCACGATCAGCTTGCTCGCGCTTTGTACGGGCTCGCTGAGCGGCAGCTGATAGCGTGCGAGCCGGTAGCCGTCGGTTGCAACCAGCGTGAGCATCTCGCCCTCGAGCTCGAGCAGCGTCCCCATGAGCACGGCGCCGCGTGCTTCCTCGCCGCTGGCAGCAAAGGTCACCGCCGAGGCAGCATCGCGAAAGGCTTTCGCGTCCACCCGAAACTCGGTGCCGCTCGTGCCTTCGGGCAAGGGCGGATATTCTTCCGCCGGCAGCGTGAAGAACTCGTAGTTGGAGCGTTCGCATTTCAGGGTCGCACGGCTCGCACTGCCCTGCATCTGCAGCCGCGCGGCCGGCAGGTTGGCGAGGTACGAGCTGAAGAGCCGAGCGGGGACGGTGCACGAGCCTTCTTCCTGCACGTCGGCGCCGACCGAATTCTCCAGGGTCAATTCCAGATCGGTCGCGCGCACGCTCACCCGCCCGCCGCGCGCTGCCACGAGCACGTTGTTGAGAATGGGAACGGTCGTGTGCGCATTGACGACTTTGCTCGCGGCAGTGACCGCGCTTGCGATGTCCTTGGCGTTACAACTGAATTTCATCCATCTTCCTCGTGGACAGGCTGTTAGCAGCGACGCGTAGCGCTGCGCTCTTCCGGCTCTGCGCGCTGGAACCTCGGCCTATCCACACCGGGGTTCTCTACGCCTTCTATAATAGTATATATAAAAAGCTAGTCGTACGTCTTAATAGGGCGGTGTATGCGGTGGACGTCGGCTGGGAGCCCCGCGAGCGTTGGCGTTGCGCTCCGCACGGACTTGTGGACCCGGCATAGCGGTTGTCCACCGTTCGCACAGGCCGGCACGCGAAACACTCGCCGGGCTCAAAGCATCCACGACATCCGCACGCTGTCCACGGCTGCTCACACCCAGCTTGTGCACTAGCCTTCCTGCGAGATCGTCGACAGCACGGAACGCACTTTGCTGCGAAATTCTGGATCGCGCTCCATCTGCTGCTTCACCTTATCGCGCGCGTACATGACCGTGGTGTGATCTTTCTTGCCGAACTCGCGGGCGATCTGCGGCAGGGAGGCATTGGTGAGGTCGCAGGCCAGATACATCGCGATTTGGCGCGGCACCGTCAAGCGCTGGTCGCGGCGCTGTCCCTCGAGTTCTTTCTGCGTGATGCCGTGGAACCGCGCCACCTTCTCTTTGATGAGCGTTATGGTCACCTTGCGCAGCGGCATCTCGTTGATCTCGTTGCGCAGCACGTCTGCCGCCAGCTCCACCGTCAGTGGCTGCTGATACAATGAGGCGTAGGCGGTCAATTTGATGAGCGCACCCTCGAGCTGCCGGATGTTCGATGGGATGATCTTGGCGATGTACGACGTCACTTCGTGCGGCACGTCGATGCCGTCGCTCTCCGCTTTCTTGCGCAGGATCGCTTCGCGCGTCTCAAGGTCGGGGGACTGGATGTCGGTGAGCAGTCCCCATTCGAAGCGCGAGCGCAGGCGGTTCTCTAAGGTCTGGATGTCTTTGGGCGGCCGATCGCTTGAGATGACCAGCTGCTTGGAGGCCTCGTGCAAGGTGTTGAAGGTATGGAAGAACTCTTCTTGCGTCTGCTCTTTGCCTTCCAAGAATTGGATGTCGTCGATGAGCAACACGTCGACCGTGCGGTAACGATTGCGGAACTCAACGGTCTGGTTGTTTTTGATGGCGGTGATGAACTCGTTCGTGAACGTCTCGGACGACACGTACACGACGCGCGAGCGTGGATCGCTGCGCAACACGCGATGGCCGATGGCGTGCATGAGGTGGGTCTTGCCCAGTCCGACCGCCCCGTAGATGAAGAGCGGATTGTACGCACGCGCAGGCGCTTCGGCAACCGCTTGCGCGGCGGCGTGGGCGAAGCGATTGGTCGCGCCGACGACGAACTGTTCGAAGGTATAGCGGTCGTTGAGTCCGGTATGCCGGAAGTCGTCCGCAGGCGCGGGTGCGGGCTCACGCATGAGCGCCGATGAGCGTTCGAGCGGGGCGCTGCTCTCGTCGTGCTCGGGCGCGCTCTCGTCGATGACGAAGCGCACCGCGATCGGCGAGCCGATGATGTGCGTCAGGGTCGCGACGATCGTGCCCTTGAGACGGTTTTCCGCCCAGTCTTTGGCGAACGCGTTTTGCACCGTCAGGGTCACTTCGTCCGTCGCCAGCCGCTCAACCCGCATGGGTTTGATCCACATCTCGAAGATGGGTTTGGAGAACCGTGACTCGAGCTCGCCCAGACAGCTCTGCCACAGATACTCCTCATTCGTGCTGACAACGGTTGCAGTGTCCATTCGCGATCCTTCTACGATACCGGGTACCTTTGAGCGGCGCATTGCTGAAATAATTCTCGGAGCCGCAGCCAGAGGCGGACCCGATAGGGCGACGCGCGTTAGCGTCTAAAAAACCTTATTCCTTCAGGGTTTTCTGAGTTTTTTTATGCACATATGCACAGCGCAACGGTGTGTGATGTGGATAGAAATTCGTGCCTGTCGAACAAGTGACGCAACGGCGGTCAGCGTGGAACGCAGCCACAGCCCGCGCGCACAACGCCTGGAACACGACCCAGGCTCCATGTGAAATCGCGAACAAGCCCGCTGAAATCCGCCATGCCATGTGGGATGGCGCTTTGTGCTGCAACGGCCGTCTATGCACAAGCTTATCCACAGGTGTGAATAGGCACTTTTCGACGCTCTCGGTGGAGCCGTAAACCGTTATAGGACAAGGCGCCGGCCACCCTTGTGTTGCGCAGACACACTGCGCTTCATGCACCGCTTTTCCACCGCTGCGACAATGGCCGTATGGCTGTCCCCGCTAGCGCGGGCACGGAACCTAAGCGAGCAAGCAGCGAGCGTCGCAAGACTCGCCGCCCCGGGCTGCGATGCGTCGCCATCCGGCCGCAAACCCCGTGGAACCGCCAACCGATTGACGGCGAAGTGGAATAGGAATATAATAACGAACTGCTTTTCCAGACCGGTCTTCGAGCGCGTCGAGATCCACCTTCTGTCTTGAATTCCTGGGAGTTTTTTTGTGAAACGGACGTATCAGCCGCATAACCGGCGGCGAAAACGTAACCATGGCTTTCGCTCTCGGATGGCGAGCAAAGGCGGCCAGCGCGTGATCGCCGCTCGGCGGCGCAAAGGCCGCAAGAAGCTCACACCCGATTAACGCTCGTGCGCCGTTACGACAGCGTGCGCGGCCAACGCGAGTTCGCGCTGGTGGCGCGCTACGGGCGATCGGCCTCGCGCTCTGCCGTCAGCGTGCAGGCATATGCCGCCCGCAATGCCGGCAGCAAAGTCGGCATCGTCATCACGAAGAAAGTCGGCAATGCCGTCGTGCGCAACCGGTTGCGCCGGCGCTGCAAATCCATCCTCGACGAGTTTCACCGCGAAGCGCAACGCTACTGGTTTGTCATCCACTGCAAACCGGCGGCGGCGCAAGTGTCCTTCGCAACGCTGCGC
>JALYZS010000009.1 GCA_030948745.1 Vulcanimicrobiota bacterium
CTATTATCCGATGATGCAAGGCACGTACACGGTGATGTCGGGTCCCAACTCCGGTATGTCGTTCAAGCAAGAGTACCGCGTCATCAAGTACGACATCGGCGTCACCTACGGTCCGTCACGCATCTACGTGCTGGCAGGCTATAACGGCGATCGCTGGACCACCAAACAGTTCGCGCCGGTCAATCAGACCCACGCCGGCCCCTACATCGGTCTGGGCATCAAGTTCTAGCGCAGCGTTCGCTCGCTCGAACAGCAACGGCGTCCGGAATCCACCGGGCGCCGTTTTACTATGCCTTTTCTCGACAGCCACGTGCGCTGAACGGCGCACTCTTGCGCTATATGAAGTAAACTTTACTCGGTACGGTTGCGTTATAGTACTGTCCCCGAAGGCGGTTTGTTTACGAGCCGGGCATCAGGGAAACAACCAAAGAGAGCAACCAAACAAAACTCTTTCTCAGGAGGTCATACCACTTGAAGCATTTCTACCTCGCGTTCGTCGCAGCGGCATTGTTCGTTGTTGCGTCGATCGCGCCAAGCTTCGCTGACAGTTCTGTCAACGTCGCGGGACTCCAGGCTTCGATCTCATCCGGAACGGTAACATCGGCAACGTCCGGAACCCAGGTCGCCGCGATGGATTCGACGATGAACTTTGGCAGCCCACCGTCGGGCGAAGTACCGATCCTTTTCAACGACCACCACGTCTATGCCAAGCCCGACACACTGCGTCAAGGACGCGTGCTGGCGGCCTTGGTGCGCGGAGGCACGCTGATGGTGCCGCTGCGCAGCATGTTCGAGCAGATGGGTGCGACGGTATCGTTCGATGCCGGCAGCAAGTCCGTCACGGCGCGCAAGCCCGGCTCGGAAGTGCGCGTCACCTTGGGCCAAAGCCAAGTCCTCATCAACGGCGAGTCGCGTCCCTTGGACGTCCCCCCGATGATGTACAAGGGCGTGCTCTTGGTCCCCATCCGCGTCATCTCGGAAGCGTTAGGCGCATACGTTCAGTGGGTGCCTGAACAGCACGTCGCTGTCGTGCGCTACCTGCCGCCCACCCCGGTGCCGCAACCCTCACCGAGCGAAGCGGCAACGCCGGTCCCCACGCCTTCGCCCACCATGACGCCTGCGCCGAAAGCGCCGGAATACTTGGGCTTCGTGCAGGCCGGGTACACCCGCGGTCGCATCTACAACGAGTTCGCAGCGGGCGTGAACAGCTCGTCTGCCTCCTACGTCGCCAGCGGTGCGTATCTGTTCGATCCGCTCGCGGTGAAGGTCGACTTCCGTCAAGACGGCTACAACACGTCTGCCAACACGACGGATGCGTTCGGCAACCCCTTCACCTCGTTCAGCACGATCGACGGCGGTACGTCAGCAGTGCCCCAATTCCGCGCCAAGCAATCCACGATTGACGGCCGGTTGCTGTTCCGCATCGCCAACCCGCACATCTACATCGGCGCCGGCTACATCCAAGCGTCCAACAACTACGGTTACCCGCAGTTGCGTGGCGTCGGTGCCGGCATCGAGAAGCTTCCGGACTTCACCGGCGGCCTTGGCTTCTACGGTTCGGCGTTCTACTACCCGAGCGCGAACGGTACGTACACCGTGCCCACCGGCCCGAACGCCGGCCTGGCATTCAAGCAGCAGTACCGCATCGTGAAGTACGATATCGGCCTGAACCTCGGTTTCGGCCAGTCTCCGATCTACATCTACGGCGGCTACAGCGGCGACCAATATACCGCGAAGTCGAATGCCCCAATCAACCAGACCCACTCCGGTCCCTACATCGGGCTAGGCCTCAAGTTCTAGCTCGAGCCGGCGGACTCGCGAAAAGGCGCTCCCTAAGTGGGGGCGCCTTTTTTGTGAGGCGTGGCCTTCCTTCGTGCAACCGGCCGGCTTTAGTGCGGCTTGGTGAACTCGTAGTCGATGACGTTGGCCACTTCATGGATGTCAGGCGCGGTGAGGACGTCGATATTCGGGATTTCCTGGTACTTGCGCAGCTGGCTGAGCGCGTATTTCGAATAGTACGAATTCGGATACGACTGCAATAAGAAACACCATAAAGAGAACGCCGTCTGATCGTACAGCGGCTGCTGCTTGGACTCGAGCAACGTCGCGAAACGCATGACCGCGCCCGGCAACCAACGGTCGCGCGGATATTTGCTCGCCCAGTCGGCGAGCGCCGTGCGCACGCCCATCAAGCGCGTCTCTTGGCGCGGCAGCGCGAGGGGCGAATTGCCCTCGATCGTGATGTCGTGGACGATGTTTCGCACGCCCAGATTGCTGAGTTTCAAGCGGCCGAAATACTCATCCGCCGGCGCGGCGACTGCCGTCAATGGCGCCGCGTTGATCGTGTAGGTCACCGCGTGCGCATCATCATACGGCAGCGGCGCGGGCTCGGCCAAGGCTAGCCTCGTTCCGGCAATGCCGACGACGAGCGCGAAAAAAAGAACAGACCGCACATGCATGCGGTCTGCTTTCCGTGCGCTGGGCTGACTGGCCCTTCTAGCGCTTCGTCTTCGGCTTGACAGGCTGGCTCACAAGGGCGGGAACTGCGGGGACGCCGACTGCGGGATGGGCGACCGCTTCGGGCATGGCTGCTGCGCCAGCAGTCGATGCTGCGCCCGTGGCTGCCGTGGTCGTGCCGGCGGCGTTACGTGCGGCCAGCTCTTCAGGTGTCAGCGGCGCGACGAGATCGCGCGTCTCCTTCTTGGCGAGCATAGCCCAGTGTGACGAGGGAAATTGCTTGAATAGCAGGCCCCGGCATCTGTCAGCAGCCGTGTCGCCGTCCGCGGAGTGCATCTGCCAGAACACATGCGACATGTAATACGCGCGGCCGGGTAGCCAGGTGTCTTGCGGGTATTTGCGCGCCCAGTCGAACAGCGCCTCGTGTGCGGCAGCCAGCGTTCCGTAATATTTGGCGGCGTGCACGTGGTCGAACCCGATGCGCAGGTTCGTGTCATGGATCGTGTTGTTGATGCCCAAGATGCTGATCTTCTGATGGCCGAAATATTCGTCCGCAGGCGCGACGCGGAAGTGCAGTGCCACAGTCGCGGGTTTAGCGGCGGGCGCCGGATGGGCAAGGCTGGCCGCAAGACCGAGAGCCGGCGCTCCCCAAATGGTCAATCCCACCGCGCATAGCAGTAATCTATTTTTCATACGGTCAACCTCATGCGAGATGTATCGGCTTCGGCAGCGCCACGCTTTAACGCGGCTCGACAACCCCGCGGCGCTCCTTTAGTATATGCACCCGGTCCACGACAAGCGAGTGCCAGCAATCACGCTTCGGGTGGCATGCGCCCAGCTCGCGGCTCGGCCCCTCGAGGAGGCAGGCGCCGCGCTTGACGATATCCTACTGGCCATCCGCAGCGCCAAGCGCCGTCGCGCAGATCTCGTCGTCTTGCCGGAGTGCGCCTATCCCGGCTACGTGTTACTGTCGGCTGATCCGTATCGCCGCCCGATACCGTCCGCCGGCGAGGCGCTGCAGCGGATTTGCAAAGCCGCCGCTCGGCACGAGATACATGTCGCCGTGGGTATGGCGCGCAAGGCGAGGCGCGGCTTGGAGAACCAAGCCATTCTCATCGATGACACGGGCGTCGAGCGCGCGGTCGTGGCTAAGTCGTTGCTGTGGAGTTTCGACGCCCGCTGGTTTGCGCGGGGTGGCAGGCCGCGCGTCGCGTACACGCGCTTCGGCCGCATCGGGATGCTGGTGTGCGCGGACGGCCGCGTGCCCGAGATCGCGCGCTCGATCGCGGAGCAGGGTGCGTGGCTGATCCTCGACCCGACGGCGTGGGTCGGCTATGGGACCTCGTTTGATGCTCTGCAGAATCCGCAAGCGCAATACGTGTTGCGCATTCGCGCATTTGAGAACGGCGTGTGGATCGCTGCCGCCGACAAATGCGGCGCGGAACATTCAGCCGTGTTCTACGTGGGTGCAAGCCAAATCGTCGCGCCGAGCGGCGAGGTCGTCGCGCGTGCCGGCGTTGCCGACCCGGAGATCATCGTCGCCGCGGTGGCCCCGCCGCGACGGCGGACGCATTTCACATCCGTGCGAGCTGCTGCGAACGTACTGGGCCAGCGCGCCAGAAAAACCGCGGCCGCGGGCGGCACCGTGTGGCTCGGCGTGTATCAGGCGTTCGTGCGGGCCGCCCCGGACGAGCACGATACGATCGCAACGCTCCAAGCCCAGGGCGCCGACATCATCGTGAAGACGGCGGCGAGCGCAGCGCGCCTGCGGACCGTCTTTGCCAACGCCCAAGTGTTGCGCAGCACGTTGGTCGAAGGTCGCGCCTTCGCTCGTCCAGAATCCGCGCGGCCTGCCGCTCGGGCAGGCGCCGATCTGGTCGTATGGTCGCGTCCGCCGAACAATTTTCCGGTGCTTGATCTCGCACGCACGCGTGCGTTGGAGAACCGTGTTTACGTGTTGGTCTGCACGACGCCGCGTCCGGACGTGAGCACCTGCCTGATCGACCCGAACGGCCTGGTCGTCGCGGCGGCGCTGTGCGGCGCTCCCAGCGCATTTCTCGCAGCGCTCGAACTCGCGTCGGCCAGACGGAAACTCGTCGTTCCGGGAACGAACGTCTTCGAAGGGACCTGATGCCCGAACTCTATTCTTCTCAAGAAGGCGTGGAACACGCGGAACGCGCGCACGAGCTGCTGCAGCGCAGCGAGCATGCAGTTCTGCGTTTCGTGCCGCTCATGGCCGCCGTGCTAGCCGTATTCGCCGGGTTGTCGAGCCTGTATGCAGGAAGGCTGGGCGAGCAGATGTTGGCG
>JALYZS010000043.1 GCA_030948745.1 Vulcanimicrobiota bacterium
CCCACGATGAGCACCGCCTGATGCCCCAGGTCTTGGAATTGGCGCAGCTTGCGCAAGACGACCGCATGGCCAAGGTGCAGCAGCGGCCCGGATGGGTCGATGCCGAGCTTCACGCGCAGCGGGCGCCCCTGCGCTAGGCGCGAGCGCAGCTCCTCACGCGTAATGACATCCACGCACTGCTCGCCCAAGAGCGCGAGCTGTCGGTCGACCGGCATCGTCATTTCAAGCGCACGATCGTGACGCCGTTGCCGCCTTCGCGCGCACCGGCATCGGCAAGCGAGCTTACCTGTGGATGTCCGCTGAGAAACTCGCGTAGACCGCGGCTCAGACGCCCAGTACCCTTTCCGTGCAACACGCGCAACTCGGCCAGACCGGTGAGCGCAGCGTTGTCCAACGCTTTGTCGATAAGCGGCCACGCCTCGTCGACCCGCATGCCGCGCACGTCCACCTGGGTCGTGGCCTCCGTGGTCAGGCCCGCGCTACCGCTGCCGCCCGCAGTCGGCGCCGCCGCCGCAGCGGCTTCGACGTTCTTGCCCCCCAACGGCACGACCTCGGCCATGGGGACGAGCGCCTTCAGGGTGCCCATCGCGACGAGCACGTCGTCGCCGTAGACCTCGCTCACCACGCCGTTGCGTTCGAAACGGCGCACGTAGACCGTGTCTCCCGGCGCAAGCGCTGTTGGTCCCACGCCGGCGGCAGGCCGCTCGAGGCCCAGACTGCGGCGCATCTCGCCGAGGGTCTGGGCCAGGAGACGGTCGCTGTCGGCGACCGGCTTGCGCGACTGCTTCTGCGAGATATCGGCGCGAAGCTGGGCGCGCTCGGCCAGTTCCGCCCGCAGGTCGGCTACGGCCTGTTCTAACGCGGCGGCTGCGCGTTTTTCAAACGCCAAGCGCTCTTGCTCCAACGCTGCGGCCTTTTCGCGAGCACCCTCTTCCACACGGCTGATGCGTCGCTGGGCGGCGTCGAGCTCCGCCTGTTGGTTGCGCAGCTCGGCCCGTTCCTTCGCGAGCTGCTGAAAGGTGCGCTCCAGGTTTTGCGCGTCCACGCCCAGCAGCGTCTCGGCGCGGGCGATGATGCGCGGATCCAATGCGATGGCAGACGCAAGCGAGAAGGCGAGCGACTGTCCCGGCACGCCGAGCACGAACACGTAGGTCGGCGCGTTGGTGGCGGCATCGAAAAGCATGGAAGCGTTGCGCACGCGATCGTGCGCGGCTGCAAAGGTCTTCAGCTGCGTGAAGTGCGTGCTGATGATGACTCTGGCACCCGCGCGGATCAGCGCCTCGATGCACGCTTGCGCGAGCGCAGCGCCTGCGCCCGGTTCCGTGCCGCTGCCGATCTCATCCACCAGCACGAGCGCACCGTGCCCCGCCTGCTCGGTCGCATTTTTGAGGGCGCGCAGGTGGGCGGAAAACGATGAGAGATCCTCGGCGATCGACTGCTCGTCACCGATGATGCAGTCGATGCGCCGGAAAGCGCCGATGACCGTGCCGGCTGAGGCCGGCAGCGGTATGCCCGCGAACGCCATGAGGCAGAAAAGGCCGACGGTCTTGAGCACGACCGTCTTGCCACCCATGTTGGGCCCGGAGATGACGATCGCGTCCCATGCCTCTCCGAGTTCGATGTCGAGCGGCACCGCGGCGTGACGCAACAGCGGATGGCGGCCTCCGACGATGCGCAGGGCGTGGGTATCGCCGAACGCCGGGGCGATCGCGTGCGCGCTCTGCGCCCAGCGCGCCCGTGCCCCGAGCGAATCCAGGCGTGCGACGAGCTCGGCGTTGCGCTGCAGGTCTTCGGCCTGTGCGGCGACGAGCGCAGACAGCAGTGCGAGGATGCGGGCGATCTCGCGCTCTTCTTCCGCCTCGAGCGCCCGTAGGCGGTTGTTTGCTTCGACCGACGCGAGCGGCTCGATGAACACCGTTGCCCCGGACGCTGACTGGTCGTGCGCGACGCCAGGGAACTGTCCGGCGAATTCACTCCGGACGGGGACGACGTAACGCCCAGCCCGGACCGTGACGATCGGCTCCGACAGCATCTTCGCAAGCTCGGCGTTGTGGATGATCGAGCGGCAGCGCTCCCTCACTTGCGCGTGCAGCGTGCGCTGCTGGCGGCGGGTCGCCGCGAGCCCCTGGGAGGCGCCGTCTTTGACCGTGCCCTCGGGGTCGATGGCGTGCTCGAGCACCTGCACGAGGCGATCGCTGTTGCGACGCGTGCGGGCAAGTTTTTGCAACGCATCCGCAGGCTGCCGCTCGGCGAGCAGCGCATTCGTGGCGCCGCGCAACGCGGTTTCGGCGCTGACGATGGCCCGTAGCTGGACGGCGCTCAAGCTCGCGCCTTTGCGCGCGTTCGCCAGCATCGGCCCGATGTCGCTCACGCCCGAAAAGCCGAGCGCGCCTCCACGCTGCAAGAAAGCGACCGCGTCACTGACCAGGCTTTGTTCGTTGTTCGCCCACTCGCGGTCCGCCAAACGGGGCTGGAGCGCCCGGACGACAGCCACCCCGGGCTCGCAGGTGCTCTGGCGCGCGATGCGCTCGATGATGACCGGGAACTCGAGCGCAGCGAAGGTACTGTTGTCGACCTCGGCCGCGTGACGGTTCACCCCAGGCGTTCTTTCAAAAGGGCCCGCACCATGTCGATGTTCGCCTTACCGCGGCTGGCCTTCATTATCTGCCCGACGATGAATTCCAGGGCCTTAGCTTTGCCGGCTTGGTACGCGGCCACCGACTCGGCATTGGCGCCGATCGCGTCGTCGACGACTTTGGCCAACGCGCCGCTGTCCGACACCTGTGCGAGGCCGCGGTCGTTGACGATCGCCTGCGGGTCGCCGCCCTCGCGCACCAGCACCTCACACACTTCTTTGGCCGCTTTGCCCGAGAGCTGTCCGGCTTTGATGATCCCCACGAGCTGGGCGAGCTGCTGCGGCCGCAGCGCCGAGCCTGCAAGCGTGGTGGCGTTCTTCTCGAGCAGGCGGCGGATGTCGCCGAGCAGCCAGTTGGCGGTCTGCTTGGGGTCCGCGCCCGCGCGCACGGTGTCTTCGAAGAAATCGGCAGTGACGCGGTCTTCCGTGAGGATGCCCGCATCATAGGCGCTCAGGCCTTGCTCGCGCATGAGGCGGTCGCGCTTGTCGAGCGGCAGCTCGGGCAATTCTTGCCGCCAGCGCTCGATGAGCTGCGGGTCCAGCCGCAGCGGCACGAGGTCCGGATCCGGGAGGTAGCGGTAATCGTGGGCCTGCTCTTTGGAGCGCGTGGAATAGGTGATACCGCGCGCGTCGTCCCAGTTGCGCGT
>JALYZS010000011.1 GCA_030948745.1 Vulcanimicrobiota bacterium
GGACGATGTCGCCCGCGCCGTCCTTATCCAGGAGTTCCTTGATGCGCGGGAAGAGGGTCATGTGCGCACCGGACAGCACCGACAGGCCGACGCCGTCGACGTCCTCTTGGATCGCCGCTTCGACGACTTGCTCGGGGGTCTGATGCAAGCCGGTGTAGATGACTTCGAAGCCGGCATCGCGCATGGCGCGGGCGATGACCTTGGCGCCGCGGTCGTGACCATCAAGGCCGGCCTTGGCGACCAAGATGCGGATGGGGCGTGCCACGTTCAGATCACCGCCGGCTCGCGGTAGCGGCCGAACACCGGCACGAGGGCTTCGGAGATCTCTCCCAGTGTGGCATGGCTCTTCACGCAGCTCAGATAGAGCGGCATGAGGTTCTCGTCCGTCTCAGCCGCGCGCGCGATGGCTGCCAGCGCATCGCTGACCGCGTGCCCATCGCGTGCAGCCCGGAACGCTTGCACGCGGCGGCACTGCTCCAGCTCCACGGCGCGGTCGATCTTGAGCAAGGCGATCTGGTGCTCTTCTTCTTGCACGAACTCGTTGACGCCGACGATGATGCGTTCGCCGTTCTCGATCTCGCGCTGATAGCGGTAGGACGCGTCGGCGATCTCTTTTTGGAAGAACCCGGCGTGGATCGCGGGGATGACGCCGCCCAGATCGTCAATGCGCCGGAAGTAATCTTCCGCGCCCTGCTCCATCTCGCTCGTGAGCTTTTCGACGTAGTAGGAGCCGCCCAGCGGGTCGATGACGTTGCCGACGCCGGTCTCATAGGCGATGACCTGTTGCGTGCGCAGCGCGAGCTGCACGTTCTTCTCGGTCGGCAAGGCGAGCACTTCGTCGAGCGAGTTGGTATGCAGCGACTGCGTGCCGCCGAGCACCGCACCGAGCGCTTGGAAGGCGGTGCGCATGATATTGTTCTCCGCCTGTTGCGCCGTCGCCGAGCAACCCGCGGTCTGGGTGTGAAAACGCATCGCCCACGAGCGCGGGTTCTTCGCGCCGTAGTCTTCGCGCATGTGCCGCGCCCAGATTCGTCGCGCCGCGCGGTACTTCGCGATCTCCTCGAAGAAGTCGGAATGCGCGTTGAAGAAAAACGACAGGCGCGGGGCAAAATCGTCGACGTCGAGCCCGGCCGCGATGCCCGCCTCGACGTAGGCGAAGCCGTCGGCCAGCGTGAAAGCGAGCTCTTGCACCGCCGTCGAGCCCGCTTCGCGGATGTGATAGCCCGAGATCGAGATGGTATTCCATTTCGGCACGTGCCGCGCGCAGTATGCCATCATATCGGTGATGATGCGCATCGAGGGTTCGGGCGGGTAGATCCATTCCTTTTGCGCGATATACTCTTTGAGCATGTCGGCCTGCAGCGTGCCGCCGAGCTTGTCTGGCGACACGCCCTGCAACTCGGCCGTCGCGATGTACATCGCAAGCGCCACCGGCGCCGTGCAGTTGATGGTCATCGACGTCGTGATGCGACCCAGATCGATACCGGCGAACAAGTCACGCATGTCTTGCAGCGTCGCGATAGCCACGCCGCACTTGCCGACCTCACCCAGCGCACGCGGATGGTCGGAGTCGTAGCCCATGAGCGCTGGCATGTCGAAGGCGACGGACAGTCCGGTTTGCCCCTGGCCCAGCAAAAAGTGATAGCGTTCGTTGGTCTGTTTCGCCGTGCCGAAGCCGGCGAATTGCCGCATGGTCCACAGGCGGCTGCGGTACATCGTCGGATGGATGCCGCGGGTGAAAGGGTACTGGCCTGGGTAGGACAGGTCGCGCTCGTAATCGATGTCGTGCAGGTCCTCGGGACCGTACAGGGGCTTTAAAGGATGGTCTGAGATCGTGCGGTCGTTGGCGCCCGGCAGCTTCGCTGCGCTCTCGAACTGCGCTTGCCACTCCGCCTGCGAGGCGGGCGGCTTGGGCGGCTGGCCGTTGGGGACTGCTTTGAGGTCCTTGGATTTCTTCACATCTTCCCTCATTAGAACTCGATTCCGACGCGGGCCGGAATATTCTTCTGATACGGATGCTTCAGGTCGGTGATCTCATTGACATAGTCGGCCAGATCGAAGATCGGCTGAGGGACATCGCGCCCAGTGAGGACGACCTCGACGTGCGCCGGCTTGCTGCGCAACATCTCCTCGACCTCGGTCGTCGGTACCAACCCGAACGACATGGCCACGTTGATCTCGTCGAGGATCACTACATGGTAGTCGCCCGAAGCGATCGCGCGTTGAGCGGCGTCCAAGCCCGCGCGCGCACGCTCGACGTGCTCCGGCTCAAGGTTTTTGGGATCGACGAAGCGGTCGAGGCCGAACTGCTCGATCTCAAGCTCGGGCAGCCGCTCGCGGATGAGCATCTCGCCGTAGAACGGGTCGCCCTTCATGAACTGGATGACCTTCACGCGATGGTGATGACCGATGGCGCGCAAGGCGAGTCCTAGCGCTGCAGTGGTCTTGCCTTTGCCCGGCCCGGTGTTGACCATGACGAGGCCGACCTTGCGCTCGTCCGAGCGCTTCTTCTGCCAGGGGTGCGCGGTCTTGTAGTCCTCTTTAACCACGCTTCGTTTTTTCGAGCCGTCCCGCAGCCCCGCCTTTGGCCCGTGTGCTCAATTCGGACCTGCGCTTGACCGGCACAGCTTGGCTTGCTATAATTCGTTGGCAACGACTACCCTTCGCACCCAACGGCGCCTCGTGCAGCCAGTCGGGTCCGGAAGACGAAGGCAGCGAACGAACTTCGTTTCTTTCATCGGTAGCCTGCGCGTGCGGGCTTTTTTATTTGCATCAACGACCGGAGGCAGCCCTTATCCAGGAGACATTGACTCACCGCGGAGCCCTCTCTCATTAGCCGCGCGCTCCGCGTCAACGAGCAGATCCGCGTACCACAAGTCCGCGTCATCGCGGACGACGGCGCCCAACTCGGCATCATGTCCACCTATGATGCGCTCTCCATGGCCCGCGACCGCGGCGTCGATCTCATCGAGGTCTCGCCCACGGCCGTGCCGCCGGTCTGCCGATTGGACGACTACGGACGCCTGCGGTACGAGCAGAACAAAAAAGATAAAGAAGCGCGAAAGAAAGCGCACAACATGGAGCTCCGCGAGGTGAAGTTGCGCCCCAAGATCGAGGAGCACGACTACCAAGTGAAGTTCCGCACCGCCGAGCGCTTGCTGTTCGACGGCGACAAGGTCAAGGTGACGATCATGTTCCGCGGTCGCGAGATCGCCTACGCGCAGCAGGGCCGCAAGATTCTGGAGCGCGTCGCAACCGATACCGCCAAGTTCGCGATCATGGAACGCGAGCCGCGGCTGGAAGGCAGGAATATGTTCATGATCCTGTCGCCTCGCCAAGAGATCGTCGCGCCGACGACCGCAACCAAGGCCGCGCGAGCCGGCGGGACCCCGGAGAAGGGCGAACCCAACGCAGCGACGACGACATGAAGGACTGATATGCCTAAACTCAAGACGCACCGCGGCACCGCCAAACGCGTGAAGGTGACCGGAACCGGCAAGTTCGTACGCGAGCGCCAGTTCTCGGGGTGCAGCCACATTCTGACGAAGAAGTCGCCCAAGCGGATTCGCAAGTTCCGCAAGCAGGTCGTCGCCAACGCGACGGACACGCCGCGCCTCAAGCGCCAGCTGCCCTACGCCTAGGGGTCGCCCACCCATCCGCCACGCTAGAGGAGTACACCACCATGGCACGCGTCAAACGCGGCATGATGTCGCTGAAAAAGCGGCACAAAGTGTTGAAAGCCGTCAAGGGCTTTCGCGGCGCCCGGGGGCGCAACTACAAAGCCGCCAACGAAGCGCTGTTGCACTCGCTCACCTATGCGTTTCGCGACCGGCGGGTCCGCAAGCGTGACTTCCGCGCCCTGTGGATCACGCGCATCAACGCGGCCGCCCGCTCCGAAGGCATGACCTACAGCCGTCTGATGAGCGGCTTGAAAAAAGAAGGCCTGCGGGTCAACCGTAAGATCCTCGCCGATTTGGCGATGAACGACGCCGCCGCGTTCGCCAAGCTGCTGGACATCGCGAAGAAGCACTTGCCGGCGAGCGCCGCGCGCGCCTAAGCGCGCTAACGACTTGAGCGTCAGCACCGCCGGCTTCCATCACCCGGCCGTGCACGCCGCACGGTTGTTGCACCATAAGAAGCACCGCCTCGAACGACGGTGCTTTCTCTTTGAGGGGCCCTCACTCGTGGCAGCCGCCTTGGAGGCGCACGTGCCGGTCAGGCAGATGTTCAGGCTCGGCGGAGGCGCTCCACCCGCGGAGATGGAGTCGGGTGGCCCGGACCTCGAGGTCTTCGAGGTGGATCAGCGCACGCTTGATTCGCTTTCCCAGACAAAATCGCCACAGGGGATCGTCGCGGTGGCGCCTTTTCTCCACCACGCCGCCGCCGATCTGTCAGCACTGGTCTCTGTGGGCCCGGCGCTTGTCCTCATCCTGCACGACCTTTCGGACCCTGGGAATGCCGGCACGCTGCTGCGCAGCGCAGAGGCGTTCGGCGTCGCCGCCGTGTGTTTCGGGCCGCGTGCAGTCGACCCGTACAACGACAAGGTGGTGCGCGCCGCGATGGGCTCGTTGTTCCGGTTGCCCATCGTGCTCTATGAGGAATGGGCTGCACTCCAGGATGCGGCGGGCCGCGCGCAGCTGCAGTTCGTCGCCGGCGAAGCCCATGCGACCGACGTGCGCTCGGTCACACTCCCGGATCGGGTGGCCCTGCTCGTCGGTCAGGAGCGGCGCGGTTTGCGCGACGTGCCGCAAGAAGCGCTCTTGTCAAGTGTCGGGCTGCCGCAGCGCGATAGCGTGGAGTCGCTCAATGCCGCGGTCGCCGGGTCGATTCTGCTCTACGAGCTGAGCCGCGCGCACTCGCTTGTCAAGCGCTGAAACCGCACGCGCACGCTCCTGCATCGCATCGCGCTTGCGGATGTTGGAACGACTCGGACCGTAAAAGTCAAGACCCATGCGACCTTGCGCCAATTTCTGCACCTATGCTATACTGAGGCTCGGCACACCGAAGAAGAACGCAAGGAGGTTGGTTTCTCTGTTACTATCTCCGGAGCTGTTCTGGAAGCTGTTCCTCTCCACGGGTTCGATCAAGGCATACTTAATTTATAAGCGGATGGCGCCGCAAGATTCCCATTAGCAAGCGGGCGCCCAGAACGCCCCTGGCTCACATCCGATAACAGCAACTCTGTGGCCGCACCATTAAGCGGCCACCTTTCTTTTTCGACCATTCAGCATGACTGATCAACTTGCACAGCTCGAACAGGAACTGACAGCCAAAGCCGCCGCCGCGCAATCCGACGCCGAGCTCGAGGCCCTGCGCACGGAGTTCCTGGCCCGCAAAGGCGGCCGCCTGTCGCTGGTCATGTCCGGCGTCGGCAAGCTGCCCAAGGAAGAGCGCGCAGAGTTCGGACGGCGCGCGAACGAGACCAAAGAACGGATCGAAGCGGCGTTCGCCCAGGCCCAAACGCGGCTGCACGATCGCGTCTTGACTGCCGACCTGGCACAGCGTTACGACATCACCTTTCCGGGCACGCCGCCGGCCCTCGGCTCGCTGCACATCCTGCGCCAGACGCTCAACGACGTGGCCGACTTTTTCCGCCGCCGCGGCTTCGCCATCGTCATGGGTCCCGAGGTGGAAAGCGAATATTTCAACTTCGAGGCGATGAACATCCCCGCCGATCATCCGGCGCGTGACGCCATGGACACGTTCTACCTTGCGTCCGGCGCGCTTTTGCGACCGCATACCTCGCCCATGCAGGTCCGCACGATGCTTGCCTATCCGCCGCCCATCGCGATCATCGTGCCGGGCACGACCTTTCGCCGCGACGCGCTCGATGCGCGCCACGCTTTCAACTTCCATCAATTCGAGGGTCTGCAGGTCGATCGCGGCATCACGTTCGGCCACCTCAAGGGCCTGGTGAGCGACCTGTGCAGGCATCTCTATGGCAAGACGAGGCGCACCCGCTTCCGGCCGTCATACTTCCAGTTCACCGAACCGTCAGCGGAAGTGGACGTGTCCTGCCCGGTGTGCGACGGCAGCGGCTGCCGTACGTGCGGCGGCGCAGGCTGGCTGGAGATGGGCGGCAGCGGCATGGTGCATCCCCATGTGTTGCGCGCTGCAGGCTACGATCCCGAAGCGTACAGCGGCTGGGCGTTCGGATTGGGCATCGAACGCATCGCCATGGTGCGCCACGGCATCGACGACATCCGGCTCTTCACTGAAAACGACCTCACGTTCTTAGAGCAGTTCGCCTAGATGCGCGCGCCGGTTTCATGGTTACGTGATTTCGTCACGACGAGCGCGAGCGCGGATGATTTCGCCGCTGCGCTGACCGCGCGCGGTTTCACCGTCGACGGTGTCGCGCCGCAGCCGATGCCGCAGCACATCGTCGTGGGCAAGGTGACAACCCTGGAGCGCCATCCCAACGCCGATCGCTTGCTCGTGAGCAGCGTGGATGTGGGCTCCCAGACACTGCAGATCGTCACCGGTGCGACGAACGTGCACGCCGGCGACACGGTCCCCATCGCCTTGGTCGGGGCTGAGGTCTTCGAGCGCCCCGGCAAAGATGGTGGGCCCGCGCCGGCGACGACGAAGCGCATCGAGCGCAGCACCTTGCGCGGTGTCGAGTCCAACGGCATGATGTGCTCGCCCGACGAGCTGGCGCTGCCGGGCGAATATGCCGACGGCATCCTGATCATGGAAAGCGATGCCACGGTCGGTGAGGATTTCTGGCGCGCTGCGCGTTTCGGCGATGCCGTGCTCGATGTGGATGTCCCTTCGAATCGCCCCGATTGCCTCTCGATGATCGGTTTGGCGCGCGAGGCCGCCGCCGGCTTGCGTGCGTCCTTGCAGTTGCCCGAATTGACACAAGCGGCGGGCGACCGGCCGAGTCCGATCGCAGTCGAGATCAGCGATGCGTCGGTCTGCCGGCGCCTGGTCGGCCAGTATTTCTCGGCCATTACGCCACGACGCAGCCCCATGTGGATGGTGCTGCGATTGCAAGCCGCCGGCATGCGCAGCATCAACTGGTTGGTAGACGTTTCAAACTATGTGCAGCTGGAGACCGGGCAGCCATTGCATTTCTACGACGCCGACCTGCTGCGAGGCGGGAAGATCATCGCGCGGGCGGCGCGCGCGGGCGAACCGGTCACGACCCTCGACGGCCATGAGCGCGCGCTTCCCGAGGGCACGCCGGTGATCGCGGACGGCGAACGGCTCGTGGGCATCGCCGGCATCATGGGCGGCGTGGACTCGGGGGTGACGGAGCAGACCCGCAACATCTTCTTGGAGTCGCCGAACTTCGTGGGCCCGCGCATCCGGCGCGCCTCGATCGCGCTCGGCCTGCGCACCGAAGGCGCGTTGCGGCATGAGAAAGGCCTGCCCTTGCAGCTGCCTGAGGATGGCCGGCGACGAGCGGCGCAGCTGCTGCTCGAGACGGGCGCTGGCGCATCGCAGGTCATCGCCGTCGGAGCGCAGCCGCAGCCGCAGCCTTCGATCGAGTTCCGCCCCGAGCGCGTGAACCGTCTGCTGGGTGCGCAGTTCTCCGCCGCACAGATGCGGGATGCTTTGACGGCGATCGACATCCAAGTGTCCGGTGCGTCACCCATGTCGGCGCGCGTGCCGTACTGGCGCACCGATCTGCGCGAAGAGGTGGACATCACCGAAGAGGTCGCACGCGGCATCGGCTATGGCGATATCCCTGAAGTACGCGTCGTCGCCGCCCCGCAAGCGGTCGACGAGGGCCTGTTCGATCAGGAGAGCGTGCTGGCGCAACAGCTCGCGGCGTGCGGTTACCGCGAAATCGTCAGTCTTTCGTTGCAGGGCACGCGCACGGTCGCTGCGTGGGAACGCTCCGGCATAGCGTTCTGGCCGCATGTGGAGAGCGTCGTCAATCCGCTTTCCGACGAGCATCGTTTCTTGCGCCCGAGCTTGCTGCCCGGGCTCTTGCAGGCCGCGTCCAAAGGCTGGCCGCACGGCACGGCGTTGCGTCTGTTCGAGATCGGCCACGTGTTCCGTCCGCTCGCCGGCAAAGCCGGTGCTGAAGATTTTTGGCGCGGCAGCTATGCGCAGAACGGCGTCATCGAATGGCCCTCCCTTGCCGCGCTGGCGGTGTTCGGCGACGATGCCGTCGGTTTTCCGCTCGACCAGCGTCTGCTGCAGACCAAGGGTGAACTGGAAGCGGCGCTGCGCAAGCTAGAGCCGGGCATCCTGAGCAGCCAGCCACAGGAGCGGGCGTACTTCCACCCGGGCGCCGCGGGCAATATGGTCGGCAGCGAAAAGGTCATCGCCAAGTTCGGCCGTCTCCAGCCGCAGCTGAGCCGGGCATACGGCTTACCACTCACGACCTATGCGTTCTTTTTGTATCTCGAGCATCTGCCGCAGCACCCGCCGGTCCGTCACTATCAAGCACTGCCGAAATTTCCCGCCACGCGCCGAGACATCGCAGTCGTCGTGGATGCGGCGACGAGCAGCGGCGATCTAGGCGCCGCGGCCCTCTCATCCGGCGCCCCATACGTGGTCAGCGTGCAGGCCTTCGACGAATATCGCGGCCGGCAGTTGGGCGCTGATAAGAAGAGCGTCGCATTGAGCGCTGTCTTGCGCCGGCCCGACGCGACGATCACCGATGAGGAAGCGAACGCGTCGACGTCGATCATCGTCGCCGCGCTCGCCAAGCACTTCGGGGCGAAGCTGCGCGAGTGAACCTCACATGGGCCGACGCGCTCGTCGGCTTGACCCTCGCGGTCGCTTTTTGGGGCGGCTATCGCAGTGGCGTGGTACGCGAGCTGATCGGCGTGCTCGCCATCGTCATCGCGTGGGCGACAGCCGGGACATTTGCGGGGGTGCTCGCCGCGACGTTGCAAGCGCGCTATGGGCTGTCACCGGGCGCTGGCCACCTCGCGGCTTTCTGGCTGTTGTTCCTCGTCGTGTTCGCGGCGACGCGCCTGTTGGGTTGGCTGGTGGAGCGCTTTGCGGCACTGCCGATTTTGCGCATCGCGAGCGGCGTCGGCGGCGGCTTTGTGGCGTGCGGCAAAGCGGTATTGCTGTTGTGGCTGGTGCTGTTCATCG
>JALYZS010000035.1 GCA_030948745.1 Vulcanimicrobiota bacterium
GCGCAGGGTACAGATCATCGCGGATCCAGCTCGCGTTGATCTTTTCTTCGAAGCCTTGCAGACGCGAGGCACTCGCATCGCCGCCCAGCACCACGTCCAAGCAGGTCTCTGAGGCGAGCATGCCCGATTTGACCGCAAGATGAATGCCTTTGAGTTTCATCGGGTTGAGCGTGCCTGCGCTGTCTCCCGCGAGCAGCACCCCGGGCGCGAATGGTCGCGGCATTGCGAACCAACCGCCCTCGGGGATGGCCTTGGCGCCATAGCGGAACATCTGGCCGCCGCGCAGCAGCTTTGCGACGCTGGGGTGCGCTTTGAAACGCTGGAACTCTGCATGCGGCTCCAAGCGTGGGTTCTTGTAGTCGAGGCCGACCACGAAGCCGACATCCCAGATGTCGTCGGCCATCGCGTAGATGAATCCGCCGCCGAAGGTATCCCTGTCGAGCGGATAGCCGAGCGTGTGGATCGTCTGCCCTGCGGGCGTCGAGCCTTTCGGCATCTGCCACAGCTCCTTGATGCCGATCGAATAGACCTGCGGGTTTTTGCCGGCATACAGGTCGGCCTTGCGATCGAGCTGCTTGGCAAGCGTGCCGCGCGGCCCTTCGCACAGCACGGTGAGTTTCGCGACGAGGTCGGGGCCTGGTTCATAGTTGGGTTTGGGCTGGCCGTTTTTGTCCAGGCCTTTGTCGCCGGTGCGCACGCCGATGACACGCTCGCCCTCGAACAGCAACTCCTGGCCGGGCGTCTCCGCAAAGACCTGTACGCCCAGCTCCTCGGCTTTGGTTGCCATCCATTTGACGATCTTGTTCAGGCTTGCCACGTATTTGCCGTGGTTGTTCATGGGTGGCGGGGTGAGCGGCGCGCGCAGGTGGCCGGCCTTGCTCATGAGCCAGAAAGCGTCAGTCGTGACCGCGCTCTCCACCGGGCAGCCGGCCGCCAAAAAATCGCCGAACAACTCGCGCATGCTGCGCGGGTCTAAGACCGCGCCGGAAATCCCGTGATCGCCGATGTTCTTGGCCTTGTCGACGACGAGGATATTCTCGGTCGACAGAATTGGGCCGGATTTCTCGCCTGCCTCGATGGCCCTGTTGTGCTGTTGATACAGCTGCGCGAGACGGATCGCGCCTGCCAGACCAGCCGGCCCCGCGCCCACGAAGAGGGCGTCGATTTCCAAAACGTCGCGGTCGCGCGCCATGCGTAGGCCTTTCCCGCCGTGCGGTTAGAGGAGGCTGGAGACGCCCTTGGCGACGGTCGTCTTGTTCTGCATCGCCGTGACCGTGTATGTACCCGTCGGCAGCGATTTTCCGCTGAAGGGCACGACAAAGCTCACAAAACCAGAGGTGCTGCGGGCGGGGACGCTGAGCGCCATCGGGATGGTGACGCTCGTGCCCTTCGGGGGCGCGACCGTGAAGCCGGTGATCGTCGCAGGCGTCGTGCCTGCGTTCGTCAATGCAAATGTGCAATCGTAGTGCAGACCGGTCGCACCCTCGACGCGCGATATCTCGACCGAGTCGATGGTGACACCGCCCCTGGGATGCTTCTCGCCCAATGGGTTGAAGCTGAAATCTTGCTGCGGTACGTCGAGCGTCTGCGAGCTGATCGTCTTGTTCGCTTCGTCGACGAAGTCGATCTTGAGCTGCTTGTACTTGCCGGGATTGTCCGCGACTTTGACCGTCACAAGCGCGGCGTGGGAGGTCTGGTTCGACGGCGCGTTCACGGCGACGGCAGTTTCACCCACCGCGGTCTTGTCTGATTGCAGTTTGATGGTGGTGATCTTTTCCGCTTTTTTCGTGGTGTTCTGCAAAGCAAACGCAAGCTCGAGCAAGCGCGGGGCTTTCACCGGATCGGTGGCAGCAGCGTCGTAGGCCAGATGCAGCGAGGCGCCCTCGATCGTGAGGGTATTGGGCAATGGGGTCGCGGTCGGGATGGGTGATGAGGCGGGTTGCTGGTCGCCGTTGCCCATGGGTAACCCGCCGCTGCCGGATGGCATTGGGGAGGCGGCGCCGTTGGGGTAGCCGCCTGGAAGACCACCGCTCGAGGGTGTGCCGAAGCCCGCGTTCGTACTGCAAGCAGCCGTTGCGAGGGCGGCCAGCATGGCGGCACAAGCGGCGCGTCGCAGGTCGGGAGTTTGTGACGATCTCATCGCGTGGGGGTTCGCGGCAAATTCGAGGCCTGCCTTCGGCGCCGGCGCCACACATCGCTTAGAAGAACGGATTGTGCGCCCGCTCCTCGCCGACGGTTGAGGGCGGCCCGTGGCCGGGGAGCACCACGATGTCATCGGGCTGATCGAGGATCCTGCTCTTGATGCTATGCAGCAGGTCGTCATAGCCGAAGCGCTCGCCGAAGATCTTGCCGGCCGACCCTGCGAACAGCGTGTCGCCGGTGAAGAGTGAGCGCTTGTACAAGAAGCACGCTGATCCGTCGGTATGGCCGGGCGTGTAGAGCATGCTGATCGTCCCATCGCCGAACGGCAAGGTCTCGCCGTCCACGATCGAGATCGGATCCTGCAAAGCGTTTCCGACAGCCGGTGCGTCCAAATCGTGGATCACCGGGCGGGCATCGGGGAATGCCTTTTGCACAGGCCCGAGCGCATCGACGTGGTCGTGATGTTTGTGGGTGAGTAAGATGTATTGCAACTGCACTTGTGCGCGCTGCACTGTGCTGATGATGTTCTCGGCGTTGCCGCCGGGATCGACGAACGCCGCGATCTTATGCGCATCCAGGGTCATGAAATAGCCATTGCTCGTATAGCGCGCGTTGAGCTGATGGCCGATGTATGGCGGTTGCTCTAGCTCGCGCGGCCGCCACCGCTCGAGGGCGATGTCGGCGAGTTTGCCGGGGTCGAGCCCCAAAGGGGTGGCGACGGCGCGCGCTTCGGCTTCGTCGGGCTGCGCTTTGTCCGCGACGAAATCCGCCAGCCGTGTGGCATCGATGCCCGTCGCACGGCTCAGCGCTGCAACGGAAATACCACGCCCATTCGACGCCTTGCGAATGATATCGCCGGACGTGTCTTCCAACTGGATGCGGATGATCACTGGCCGGGCGGGCCTGGCTTTCCCGGTGTACGCACCGGTGGCTTCATGATCTCCGGTGGTCGCACGCTCACGAAGACGTCGCGAATACCGCCGTGATCGTCCACGATATGGATGATCGCGCTGCCCGCATTGTGCGGCGTGATGCTGAACCATGCGCTCGGCCCGCGACCAACGGTCGCGCCCACGGTCGCGACGTTCGGATTGCTGGAAACGGCCGTGAACGCTCCCGCATAGTTGGGTTCCAACACGACGAGCGTCTGCGGCGAGAAGGGGTTGGTGAATACCAAGCTGAGCGTGCCCACCGTCAGCGCGCCGTACGGTAGCCGGACCGGCGGTGGTACATGCCCGCCCGGCCACGCGACAGGCAGCGTCGGCTCCCCAGAAGGGGGGCTGTTGGGAGTAGCACGTGGGCCTGTTGGGGTAGGCACTGTTGGCCGCGGCGTCGGACTTTCGCGCGGAGTGCTCTTCGGGGGCGTCAACACCTTCACGGGATGGTGTTTCACTGCGAGCGGCGACATGCCGACGCCGATGCTCACCACCGCCGTACCACCCAATCCATCGCTCACGGTCACCGACGTGCGCCCATTGCCGACCGCCGTGATGTTGAAGGTAAAGGATGGACCCGGGCCGCTCGTGTTATCGATCGTCGCCACCGCTGGATTTGGACCCGACGTGATGCTCAAGGTCGCCGCGCCGGCGGAGGTGGCGGTGAACGACTGCGAACCGGTCGGTGGTGAAGCAAACTGCAACGATTGGGGCGAGACGCTCAAGCCCCCGCCCGTCACGAACACCGTCACCTTTGCGCTCTGCCCATGGTCGTCGTTGACGGTGATCGCGCAGTTACCGGCCGAGTTGGGCGTGACGCTGAACGTGCCGGGTGGTCCTTGCGTGACGCTCACGATCGAGCCGCAGCTGGATGCATCGGCCGTAAACGTGCCTGTGTAGCCGGTTTCGCTGACGTTGAAGCTGCCATTGGCACCGCCAGCGCCCAGGTTCAACGTGTTGGGTGATGGGCTGACGGCGCCGAAGGGTCCAACGGTCACCCGGACGCTGGCTGGCGGGCTGCCATGATCGTCGCTTATGCTGAGATTACATGGTCCACCCGGGCCGACTGATGTGACGGTGAAGGTTGTGCTCGACGTGCCGCTCGCTGGTGAGACCGAAGCGATGCCGGCGCAGGCGCTTTGGTCGATCGTGAATGTTCCGCTATAGCCGGACTCGCTCACGCTGAACGGCTGCGTGACGCCCGAGCCGACATCCGTGAATGTCAGGCTGGTTGTGCTGGGCGCGATCGCACCAAACGGTCCGACCGTGATTGATTCTAGTCGCGACCCGCCGTGGTCATCGGAGACGGTGATGTTGCAACTGCCCTGGGCTTGCGGCGTCACCGTCACCGAGGCATTTGGACCATTGAAAGGTCCAGCGCTTATGGTGGCGATGCCGGCGCAGGCGCTCGCATCCACGGTGAACGCTCCGCCGTACGAATTTTCGCTGAGCGCAAATGGCTGCGCGCTTCCCGCGCCGGTATCACCGAAGCTTAGACTGGTCGGCGTGAGCACGAGTGGCCCGGACACCGTGACGCCCACCGATCCGCTGCCGCCGTGATCGTCAGCGATCGTCAAGGTGCACGAGCCGGCAGCCACGGGTTGTACCTGGAAGACCTGATTTGGACCATTGCCGGGGTTGGGCGTGACGCTGACGATGCCGCTGCAACCGCTCACATTGAAGATCCCAGGATAGTTCGTCTCGCTCGCAGTCACTTGCTGAGCAGCCGCCCCCGCGCTGTTGAACGCCAACGTGCCCGGCGTGACGTTGATCGCGCCGTTGCTCACGGTGATCGTGGACGTGTCAAAGCCGCCGTGGTTGTCCGAGACGGTGACGCTACACGAGCCGGCACCCATCGGCGTAACACTATAGACTTGTGTGGGGCCGTTGCCGCCGCCGCTCACACTGACGATGCCTGCACAGGTCGGATCTTTTACCGTGAGCGGCCCGGTATAAAAATCTTCCTGCGCGGTCAAGTTCTGGGGCGTGGAATTGCCGCTGAAGGTGAGCGTGGGCGGGGTGAGATTGAGCGTGCCGAACACGGTGACGGCGACATTCGCCGTGTTGGTTCCGTCGCCGACGGTGAGCGTGCACTGTCCCTCCGCAACCGGTGCCACGGTGAATTGTTGCGATGGTCCCGTGCCGGGATTTGGTGTCACGTTGACGATGCCGCCGCAGCCGCTGACGTTAAAGGCTCCGGTAAAGTTGGTCTCGCTCGCGGTGAATGGACGACTTCCCGCGGTCGCGCTCCCGAACGTGAGGCTGCCGGGATTGACGCTGAGCGCACCGGTGGTCACGCTGACAGCGATATCGCGGGAACCTCCGTGATCGTCCGTGACGGTGATCGTGCAACCGCCCGCGGCCACCGGCTTGACCGAAAACGATGCGCTCGGCCCATTGCCGGAGCCGGGCGTGATCGTCACAACGCCTGAGCAGCCGCTTGTGTTGAACTGTCCGCCATAGGCCGTCTCATTTGCCGTGAACGTCTTGGCGGTCGCGGTGCCGTTGAAATGCAACGACAGCGGGGCCACGACGAGAGCTCCGAACACAGTGACGGAGACAGATTGCGTGCCGCCATGATCGTCGGTCACGATGATGGTGCACGATCCAGCGCCGACGGGAGTGACCGTGAAGTCTTGCGACGGGCCGCTGCCGGTTGCGGGCGTCACACTCGCGACCGACGTGCAGCTGGGCGCAGCAGTGAAGATCGGACCGCTGTAATTGGTTTCGGCTGCAGTGAAAGACTGGCTTGAAGCACCGGTGTTCAGGAACTGCAATGTGCCTGGATTGGCCGTGAGCGTTCCCGGTGGCGCAACGTTGACGTTGACGGTCGCCGAGCCGCCGTGGTCATCGGCGACGATGATGTGCGCGGTTCCAGCCGCGTTTGGTGTGACGGTGAAGTTCGCGCTTGGACCGTGCCCGCTGGCCGGCGAGACGGAGGCGACCCCAGGATTGTCGCTCACCACACCGATGAGACCGCTATAGTTCGCTTCCGAGGCAGTGAAAGGTTGACGGTGGCCTGAACCGAGGGCCGTAAATTGCAAACTGCTTGGTGAGGCAGAGAGCGGTCCGGGCGAAAGCGTGACCGTTACGTTGACGACTTTTGATCCGGAATGGTTATCGGTTACGGTGATGTGCGCGCTGCCGGCGCCGACGGGCGTTACCGTGAACGTCTGGCTCGGTCCCGCTCCCGAACCGGGGCTGACGGTTGCCACGGCAGGGTTGTCGCTCACCGCATCGATCGGGCCGGAATAGTTTGCTTCATCCGCTCGAACTGTTTGGCTGTTCGCGCCTCCCAGCGCAGAGAAGCTGAGCGAATTCTTATCGAGCGTTAGCGCTCCGGGCGACGGGGATGGCGACGGCGCGACTGAGGGCGAGGGCGATGGCAAGGGTCCGATCGACGGACTAGGCTGGGGACCCCCGCCACCACCACCTCCACCGTGGCCACCAGCGATGGCGGCCAAACCCGCGATACCTAAAAGCACGCCTATAATGCCGCCGCCACCACCGCCCCCTCCTGAGGCAGCGGCGGGCGTCGAACCCGGTGTCGCCAAGGCACGGGCGATGATGGCATCATCCGGGCAATGCAGCGCAAGAAAGTCCGATACGAGGGTCTGGATGGGAACGGTCTGCGGTGCGCCGTCTTTGCCGCTCGTGAATGCCTCGCCGCTATTGACGATGCCCGAGTCTTTGCCGCCGAGCTTGGTCGCGATCTGACCTTGGAACACCGCGAGCCGTGTGCCCGCCGGGCCCCGCACGAGATCGAAGATGGTGCCGTTTTCCGCCGCCGAGATCGCAAGCGCGCCTGCCTGGATGTGGATGACCGGTCGCTCGCTCTCCACGCACAGGGATCCTGAGGTGAGGTTGAACGAAAGCGAGGAACCCGTGCTGGCCGCGGTCGTGGTCGTGCCGGGTCCCAAGCGGACGCGTCCAACGTCTGCCAGGTGGACGACGGCGAGTGAATTCACGCCCGTGACGAGCAGATCTCCCGTATGCAGGATCTGCGAGGAGACGATGTCGCGCGAGGAGCCGCTCGAGCTGCGGACCTCCACCGCACCGGCGATGTTCGTGACGACCGGCACCGCGGTCGTCGCCGCGGCCGAAGCGAAGGCCGGCCATAGGGCCAGACCAAGACAAAGACATGCTAAGTAGCGAACGAGTAGGTCCGGCCAGCTAAGCCGGCGCCGGCGCGTGATCATAGCGCCATATTTCGTCAAATGCCAATTCTCGCCGTAGGCAAAATGTCACCTGACCGTAGTCTTTTGGGGGACAGGCGTCCAGCCCGCAACAGCCATGCGGTCAAGGTCCGTTACTAAGGAAGGCAAAAAGCAACACTCTCGTGGCACGCTTGGTCGAACGAATCCTGGTCTGGCTGGCAATCTTGATCACCGCCGCGGCGGTGCTGGCGATAGCCATTAACTTCCTGCCCAGCCTTTCATTGCCCGCCCGTTTCGACAAGCCCTTGGCCTGGCTGCGCGCCCACCAACCCGCTGGTTTAAACAAGCCGCCCATCGAGCGGGCCGAGGACCTCATCGCGGCTGGGGACCCAAACGCCGCGCTCAAAGCTGCGCAACTCGCCATCGCCGAGGATCCAAACGATGCGGTCATCGATAATCGCGCCGGCAATGTCGCACTGCGCGCCGGTGATACCGTGGCGGCGGAGCGCTACTATCTCGCCGGCGAGAACGCCGACCACCGCTATGCGTGGAATTTCGTGGCCTTGGGCCAATTGTACGAGCGGCGCGGGGACCGCGACCGCGCCGACGCACAGCTGCGCGCAGCTGCGTCTGCCGACCCGAACATGGCATTCGTCCACTACGATCTTGCCGTCGTCGAGCTCGACGAGCGTCTGTTCGCGGCTGCGCTCGCGGACTTCGAAGCCGAACTGAAGCATTCACCCGACTTCAAACCCGCGCTCATCGGCCGGGCAGAAGCACTGGATAAGCTAGGCCGAGGAAAAGAGGCGATCGCCTTGTATCGACGCGCGGGTGTCGCAACGCGCAACGGCAAGCGCCCTGTGAACCCGCCGTCGTTGAAGTCTCTGGCGCTCGTGCAGCCGAGTCCGTCGCCAACCGCCACCGCGGTCACCGCGGTCACCGCGTCGCCGACGCCGACCGCGACCGTGACGCCGCTACGCGTCGCAGCGCAAAAGCATCGGGTGAAACGGCCAGCGCGTGGCGGCACGCTCGCTCTGGCTGACACAACGCCTGAGCCCACTGCTACCGCCGGCCGGCCTCCCTGGGCGAATACTCCCGCCGGCAGCGGCGCGACCACGACGACACAGAATCCGCCGGCCACCGCGCCGAGGCCCCTCACCAGCGTCATCGCTGAAGCGCGCAACTACGTGCTCGGTGTGAGCCAAGACCTCAATTTCACACGCGCATTGCCTGCCGCCGACCCCAACCAGTCGACCTCGGTGCTGCGAGCCAAACTGAACAACCAGCTGTCGAGCCATAACGTCGATATCGAGGGCGCGCTGCGCACCGGAACCGCGGCACTCCTCAGCGGACGGCTTGAACTCGCTGCCGATGCGTATCGCGGCGTCGCCGACGACGCGCCGCGCGATTGGCGCGGACCGTACTTCGCTGGATTGACCTCGCAGGCGCAGGGCGACAACGCACGAGCACGCACATGGTTCATTGAGTCCGTGTCGCGCGAGGCTCGACCGGAACCGTACACGAGCCTGGCGATTCTGGATATGAACGAAGCTGACATGGCTGCGGCGAACGTCAACGCGCGCAAGGCTGCGGCGATCGATCCTACGTATGAACCCGGCCGCTTCGTCGCCGGCATGATCGATCTGGTGCAGACCAACGTACGCGGCGCCGAGCGCAACTTGGAAGCGGCCATGGCGCTGGGCGGTGCGCCCTCACGCACGGAATACTTCATCAACGCGCTGCAACAAAGCGTCGGCGAAGCCGCTCTTCCGAGCCTGCGCTAATTGTTCGATCGCCGCAGGCGGTCCGGCTTGGCGCATATGGGCCGGTGTCTTGAACAACGGGATGAGCAGGAGCATCGTCGCGAAGAGCAGCGCCAGTCCGAGCGCGACGTCATCGAACGCTTTGACGTACGCCGCTTGCGTCAACTGCCCATAGAGCACCGCACTAGCCTGATGCGGCGCAGACACCGGGTTCGTGCCATGACCGTGCAGGCCCGCGCCTAATCGCGAGAGCTGGGAGCGGGTCGACAACGCGAACTGCGTCACGTATTCCCCGAAGCGTTCGAAGTGGAAGCGCTGGCGATCGATCAACGTCGTGGCGATCACCGCGATGCCGATCGAACCTCCTAGCGTACGCGTCAGGTTGAAGAGCGAGGAGCCGTCGGCCCGTTCGCGCGGCTTCAGGCCGGTGAGCGCGAGCGAGCCCACTGAGGTGAATAAGAAGGGCAACGCTGCACCGCGCAAGATCTGCAGCCACACCAGGTGTGCGTTCGACGTGTGCGTGTCGATGAAGCCGTTGCCGTACAACGACGCGACGAACAGGGCGACGCCGATCGCCATCATCCAACGCGGATCAAGCCACGAACCCAAACGGCCGACGACCGGGAACAGGGCTAAACTGACAAGGGCAGCCGGCAGCAGCAGGAGGCCGATTTGAAAAGCGGTGTAGTGCAACAGGTTCCCCGCGAACAGCGGCAGGATGAAGATAGCCCCGAACAGCGCAGCGCCCAACATTGCGCCGGCGAACGACCCCAAGGCAAAATTGCGATTGGCAAAGATGCGTAAATTGATGAGCGGGTGTTCGATGCGCAGCTCGATGATCAAAAACGCGACCAGTGAGGCAACGGACAGCAGCGTCAGCGTGACGATGAAACCGGAACCGAACCAACCATCCTTTTGGCCTTCTTGCAATACGATCTGCATGCTGCCGAGCCAGAACGCGACGGTGAGCAAACCCCAGATGTCGATGGGTGCACCGCGGCGCTTCGCCAGCACCGCTCGATTCTCACCGATGAACAGCTCGCTCAAGCAGATCGAGACTGCCACGATGGGGACGTTGACGAAGAAGATCCACTGCCAGGAGAGCGTGTCGGTGAGCCAGCCGCCCAAGGTCGGTCCGATCGCCGGCCCCAAGGTCGCCCCGATGCCGAACATCGCCGATGCGATCGCGAATTCAGTCGGCGGAAACGCCTCGAGCATGATCGTGAGCGCGACGGGCAGGATGGCCCCCCCGCCGATGCCCTGCAAGATGCGGAAGAAGATCAAGGACGGCAGATTCCAGGATATGCCGCACAAGAAAGAGGCGAGTACGAAGACGAGCTGGCTGATCGCGAAGTAGCGCTTGAGGCCGAAGATGCTCGACATCCAGCCGGTCGTCGGGATGATGATGACGTTGCTGATCAGGTAACCGGTGATGACCCAATCGATCTCGTCCACGCCCGCGCCAAAGCTCGACTGCATGTTCGGGATCGCGACATTGACGATGCTCGCGTCGAGCACGGCGGTCAGCGCCGCGAGCATGACCGGCAGCGTGATCAGCCATTTGTTGCCAACGATCAGTTTTTCGGGGCGCGAGGCCATGGCTGTCTACTGTTTCGAGGTATCGATGGTCACTTCGACGGACAGGCCTTGCCGCAACAGATGCTGCGGATCACTGTTCGAATCGATGGCGATGCGGATCGGCACCCGCTGCACGACCTTCGTGAAGTTGCCGCTCGAGTTGTCGGGCGGGATCAAAGCGAAGGTGGCGCCAGTCGCCGGGGACAGGCTCTCGATAGGGCCGGTAAACTTCATCGTGGGATAGGCGTCGACGTGGATGTTGACCGGCTGGCCGACGCGGACCTTGTCGATCTGCGTTTCCTTGAGGTTCGCCGTAACCCAGAGGTGGCTTTGATCGGCGATCGCCATGAGCGGTTGGCCAACCGCCACCGTGTCGCCGACGTTCACGGACTTCTTGCTGACCACGCCATCGATCGGCGCGGTGATGACCGCGTACGACAGTTGGAGTTTCGCGTTCGCGAGCGCACCCGCAGCGGCTTTGACCTGGGCACTGCTCACCGCTGCCTGCGCGGATTTGATCTGCGTGGTCTGCCGGCCGGTCTGCGCCTGCGCGAGCTGGGCTTGGCTGGCTTGGGTCTGGGCTTGGGCCTGGCCGACGCCGGACTGCGCCTGTTGCACTCCGGCTTGAGCGACCGCGATGCCCTGGGCTGCGGCGTCGCGCGTCGCGATGGCGCTCTCGTAGGCCGCGCGTGCCTGATCCAATTGCGACTGAGAAACCGCGCCTTGGGCTGCGAGCGCTCGTGCACGAGAAAGGTCCTGTGCCGCCTTCACGGAGCCCGAACGCGCCACCGCAAATTGCGCCTGGGCTTGCGAGACGCGGCTGCGCGCGGCCGCGAGATTGCTCAGCGCGGTGTCGACGGAATTGGAACTTTGTGAAACTCCCGCCGCAGCTTGGGCCGTTTGCGCTGCGGTCAATGCTGATTGTTGCGGAACGGCCGTGTTCGCCGCTTGCTCGGCGCTGACGGCTTGCTGGTAGGCGGCTTCAGCCTGCAAGACCGCAACCTTGAGATCGCGCTCGTCGAGCGTCACGAGCCGATCGCCCTTATGCACCAACTGATCGTCGTGCACGAAGACACCGCCGACCTGGCCCTTCACTTTGGAGCTGATGGTCGTGATGTTGCCGGCGATTTGCGCGTCGTCGGTGACGACGTGGTGGTTCGCAAACGTCCAGTAACGGATGCCGTAGAACAATCCGAGCAGCACGACGACGACGACGATCGGTACGATGATGCGACGCTTACGCCCCGTTCGCGGCGCGCTGTCATCGGCGCTCACCGTCGGCGAGCCGCTCACTTGCGAGCGCTCCTCCAGTGTGGATGCCTGGATTGTTCCTTCACGACCAGCCATGCTGACAGTCTCCTAAGCTTGCTACGCGCTCGCGCGATCGGAGGGGGTGAGTTCGAGGTTGCGGACTTGAAAGCGCAGCTTGTCCAGCAACTGCACGAGCTGGCGCTTTTCTTGCTTGCTCATCGGCGCGAGCGCCGCTGCCACCGCACGATGATGCTGCGGGACGAATTTACGGATAAATTCCTTACCCTGTTCCGTGAGCTGGGCGAGCACCATACGGCGATCGTCCGGATGGCTAATGCGCTTGACGAGCCCGTCTTCTACCAAG
This sequence comes from Vulcanimicrobiota bacterium, assembly GCA_030948745.1. Lineage (GTDB taxonomy): Bacteria > Vulcanimicrobiota > Vulcanimicrobiia > Eremiobacterales > Eremiobacteraceae > JALYZS01. The sequence goes on from JALYZS010000035.1 coordinate 12,191, forward strand.
CCGTCGATGAGACCGGTGATGTTCGGCCGCGTGACCACCAGGTAGTCACCGATCTCCGAGAGGGCCATCGTCTGTTGTGGCTGCGCATTGAGCACCATGAGGACGTTCAAGCGTCCGGATGACAGATCGAAGCGTTTGCAATACCCGGAGATCATGGTTTCCAGGTCGGCGGCGGTTCGCTTGAGGGTCAAGATGACGTCGATGGTCTCGAAGTCGCATGTGCCGCTGCGTTCGAGGTACCACTGCACCCCGCGGCGCAGTGCCGCCATGTCGCTGCCAGAGGGTCCGTTGCGGGTTTTTTCGGGGGGCGGGACCATACTAGTTTAGCTCCTAATGGTTTACCGCCTAATTATAAACCTCTAAGCTACCCCCCTGCATAAGAATGACCGCGACGGGGTATCCGCCGCGGGTGAAAAATGCGCATTTTTTGACACAGGGGGAACTGGACGACAGCGCAGAGTCGGGCCGGTTTTGATCGGCGGGCTGTCTTCGGTTAGAAGGGTCTACAAAACGGTCTAAAACGGCTTTTAGCCGTTTTAATTGAGCGTCTACAAAACGCCATAAAAGGCGAATAAAACGCCAGGAGTGGCAAAAAGTCTTCTTCTTGATTGAGTTTTATTGTTAGTTTTCTGCTAGAATGGGAGATTCGTCTGACTATTCCTCTCGCTGCGCTTCGGTACCTATGATGGTAACGCTAAGGCTTACGCATTTTTCGGCGGTTCATAGGTCAACCTAAACACAGTGTCGGTGAGCCAACGTTTGAATTCTAGGTTGTCACTAAATTGTTTAAATAGCTCGGCATCGTCCTTCATTAGCCCTACAATGATTCGTCCCAGAGCTTTATCGTGCTCAATCCGTGCGTTCTGCTCGTCTGAATGTTTTCGAGCATTTTGGTAGGCCTCGTCAGCAGATACTTTCTGGGGAATATCTTTAGAAATTAGCTGCCTCACCCTATCGGAATCGACCCAATTGACGTCCCCGAATTGCTCGTTGAAGGACTTGATGATGTTGGAAAGTTGCTCCAGTTCCTCTCGACCTCGCCTCGCGACGACCTCAGCAGGTGCGGGAGCAATTTCACCCTCCGCGTCGTGGAGTTTGATTTTTGCCGCGGCTTGAATTTCTGCTCGATAACTATCCATATCAATTGCTTGAAGAATGCCCTTGGACAAATCCTCGTCAGGCGGTGTCGGCAATTTTAAGATGAGGAAATTGAGAAAAATCGACAGCTTTTCCCAACTAGCATTCGAGAATTCAAGGATCGCGGATAGGAATTGATATGTTCTGGCAAAAGCCTTGGCCTTGCTCTTAAAGTCTACTTGACTGTCCTCAACAAGGCGTTCTCGGTAAGTGGCGACTACTGTGTCAAGAATAGGGTCAAGCTTGTCGCGGTCTGCTCCGCTCAAATACAGTCCAACAAAATCATCGATTTGATTCTCGTCATATACCTGGTAACTGTCAAGCGCACTTTTAAGGTCATGCAACCTATTTGGATCGGTCTCATCGCCGAGTATTGTTGTACGGTAATACGGGTCGAATGCGATACGCATTGTGTCGAAATCGTTTTGAAAGTCTAACACTGCTGTGTCATACTTTTGTGGATGGGCTCGATTTAGTCGTGATAGAGTCTGCACGGCTTTAACGCCTGAGAGATGTTTGTCGACATACATCGTATGCAATAATGGCTCATCGTAACCTGTTTGGAATTTGTGGGCGCAAATCAAGAAGCGGTACGGGTCTTCCTCGATTTTATCAACAATAGCGGATGATGAAAACTTGTTCAAGGCACTTTCGGTAACCTTAACTCCGTTGTATTCGTGCTCGCCAGAGAATGCAACGATGCTCCTGTAAGGGCTTTTTGTCTCGATTAGATAGCTCGTCATAGCGTAAAAATACTTGATCGCGCGGTCGACACTTTTCGTCACAACCATTGCACGTGCTTGGCCACCGATTTTTCTTTTAGAAAGCACGTGTTGATCAAAATGATCGATGATGATCGCTGCCTTAGTGCGAATCGCGTGATCGTGGCTTTCTACATATTGGCGTAACTTTTTGTTTGCACGCTTGACATCGAACTCGGGGTCGTCTTGCACGGTCTTAACTAGCTGGTAATAGCTGTTGACAGGGCTATAGTGTTCCAATACATCTAGGATAAAACGCTCTTGTATCGCCTGTTTCATGGTGTAGCTG
>JALYZS010000055.1 GCA_030948745.1 Vulcanimicrobiota bacterium
ACCGACATGGCGCTCACGCTGCGCGAGGCCGCCGGCATCAAGGTTGACGAGGAGAAATTCCCGCTGCCCGTCTTCACGTAGAGCGGTGCCCATTTTCCCGTAACGACGAGGGGGCGGGTGCAAACCCGCCCCCTAATCATTGGCGCATGAATGGCAGGCAGCGCTTCTTGGCCGCGTGCGCACGCAAACCGGTGGATCGCACTCCCGTGTGGATGATGCGTCAGGCCGGCCGCTATCTGCCTGAGTACCGCGCTGTGCGTGAAAAAGTCGAGTTCCTGACGTTGTGCAAGACGCCGGCGCTCGCAGCCGAGGTCTCGTTGCAGCCGCTGCGCCGCTTCGGCATGGATGCATGCATCGTCTTCAGCGACATCCTCATCCCGGTCGAGGCCATGGGCGCCGCTCTGGCGTTCACCGACACAGGCCCACGTCTGACGAATCCGGTCCGCGACATCGCCGCGATCGATGCCTTGCGCGTGCCGCAACCGCAGCGCGACGTGCCGTACGTGCTGGAGACGTTGCAACAGCTGCGTGGAGAATTGCAGGCTGAGACCGCGCTCGTCGGCTTCGCAGGGGCGCCGTTCACGCTTGCAAGCTATCTGGTCGAAGGCGGCGGTTCAAAGACGTTTAGCGCGCTCAAGACCATGCTGTACGCAGAAGCAGCGACGCTGCACGCGCTCTTGGCCAAGCTCACCGACACGATCGCCGATTACTGCGCGGCGCAGGTCGCGGCCGGCGCCGACGCGGTGCAACTGTTCGACACCTGGGCGGGCGAGCTCAGCCCCGCCGTGTACGCGCGTTTTGCCCTGCCCTATCAGCGCCGCATCATCGAGCGCATCCGCGCCTGCGGCGTCCCGGCCATCCTGTACGTGAACGGTTGCGCCAGCGTGCTGGAACTCATGGCGCAGACACATGCCGACGTGCTCAGCATCGACTGGCGCTTGGGATTGGAGACGGCGCGCACGCGCCTCGGTCCGCAGATCGCGGTGCAGGGCAACGTCGATCCGACCGCGCTGCTCGCGCCTGCGACGGTGGTGGAAGAAGAAGCTGCGGCTGCGATGCACGCCGCCGGGCCGCTCGGCCACGTGCTCAATCTCGGCCACGGTATTTTGCCCTCGACACCGCTTGCGTCCGCGCAAGCTTTCGTGAATGCGCCGAAACACGTCGCCGTGGTGAACTGAGCATGCCGACGGGAGTCGTGCTGACGCAAGTCGGCGGTCCGGACGATCAGGCTGCAGTGAAGCCGTACCTGCAAAGTTTCTTTTCGGACCCCGATCTCATCCGCTTGCCGTGGTGGATGAAACCACTGCAAGGGCTCTTCGCTTGGGCTTTGGCGAGCGCGCGTGCGCCGTACAGCCGAGGCCTGTACGCCTCGATCGGCGGCGGCTCGCCCATCCGGGGCCAGACGCAAGCGCAAGCCGACGCCTTGCGCCGCGAACTGCGGCAGCGCGGCAGGGACTTGAACGTCTACGTCTCGATGCGCCACTCGCAGCCGAACTCGCTCGCAGCGATGCGAGCCGCGCAACAGGACGGCATCGACCGGCTCGTCATCCTCGGGCTCTTTCCGCAGTATTCATTCAGCACGACGTTGTCGGGCATCGTCGGCGTGAAGAACGCCCTGCGCGGCTTGCACTACGATCCGCAGTTGCTCATCGTCGAGGAGTACTGCGACGATCCACGCTACGTCGCCGCGGTGACCGACGTGACCCGGCGCGCGCTCCACGCCTTCTCTGCCCCCGCTCACGAGGTCAACCTGATCTTCTCCGCGCACGGCCTACCGGTTTCATACATCGAGGCAGGCGACCCGTACTACGGCCACGTGCAGCGCAGCGTGCGCGCGGTCAGCCAACAATTGCAGCATCCCGGACCGATCCATACGTCGTTCCAAAGCCGCCTGGGACCCCAGAAGTGGTTGGAGCCCGCGTCCGATAAGCTCATCGAAAAACTCGCGGGCAAAGGCGTCAAGGCGATGTGCATCGTGCCGATCGCGTTCGTCTCCGAACACGTCGAGACGTTGAACGAGATCGACATCCAATATGGCGACATCGCCAAGCGCGCGGGTGTCAGCGAGTTCCACCGTGCGTGTGCGGTGAAGTGCCACCCGGAGTACATCCGCGCCCTCGCTGATCAGGTCGAGCGAGCGCTGCAGCGTGCGCGATAACTTTCAACCTGTCGACGTCGCCGTGGTCGGTGGCGGCGTCTCCGGTCTCACCTGTGCGTTTTGGCTGAAACGGGCCGGCCTCAACGTAACGCTCTTTGAGGCGAGCCGGCAGGCAGGTGGCTGCATCCAGTCTTTGCGCACCGCACCGTACATCGCCGACGGTGGCCCACAAAGCTTTCTCGCCAACGCGGAATTGTTAGAGCTCGTGCGCACGGCCGGCCTCGAGTCGGCGTTGCAGACCGTGGACCCGGTCGCCCTGCGACCTTACTTCTTCCACAAAGGCCGCTTGGTCGAGGTGCCGCGTTCGCCACCTGCGGTGTTGAAAACGCCGCTGCTTTCAGCTGGCGCAAAACTGCGCTTGCTCGGTGAGCCGCTGATCGCGGCGCGCACGCAGACCAGCGACGAATCCATCGCATCATTCGTGTGCCGCCGCGCCGGACGTGAGCTCCTGGGCGCCGTGATCGCACCGTATGTGAGCGGCATCTTCGCGGGGGATCCAGCAAAGCTGTCGATGAGCAGCGTATTTCCGTCGGCGGTGGCGTTGGAGCGCTCTCACGGCAGCGTCTTGCGCGGTTTCCTGTCGCAGCGGCAAGCCGCCAAAGCGGAAGCGTTGGCCGCGGGCGGTGATGGGAAACCTGTCCCTCGCAAGACGGTCGGCTTCCGCGGCGGCAACGATGCTTTACCGAATGCGCTCGCCGAACAACTCGGGCGCGATCTCCGTTTGGGTGTGAGCGTCAAGGCGATGTGGCAGCGGGGGAATTGGCTCGAGCTACAGTTGGCGGACGCCGGGCAGACGCGCGTCGTCGCGCGCAGCGTCGTGATCGCCACTCCCGCCGCGAACGCGGCACAGCTGTTGCAAATCTTCAATCCGCAGCTCGGAGCGCAACTGGAAGCGATCGGTCACCCGCCGGTCGTGCAAATAGCGTTGGCTTACCCGCGATCGGCGGTCGGCGTGCCGCTGGAGGGATTCGGCTTCTTGGCAGCGCGGCAAGAGAAATTGCGCATCCTCGGTTGTGTTTTCAACTCGGTCATGTTCCCGGATCGCTGTCCCGAGAACGAGCTGCTGCTCACGGTTTTCCTGGGAGGCGCGACCGATCCGCAGATCTATGACAGCAACGATGCCGAGCTGACACGCATCGCGCACGCCGATCTGCAGCGCGTTCTGAAGATCGCCGATACCCGGCCGACGATCGTCGCCGGCTTCCGCTGGCCGTTTGCGATCCCGCAGTTCAACATCGGGCACGCGCAGCGGGTCCAATCCATCCAGGATGCGGCCGCCACCATCCCACATCTGTACCTGTGCGGCAATTATCTGGCCAATCCGTCGGTGGGCGCCTTGGTCGGTTCGGCCAAAACGCTTGCGAGCACGATCGTTGAAGACTTGAAAAAGGAGCAAAGCGCATGAACATCGGCGTCATCGGCACCGGGGATGTCGGGAAAAAACTGGCCTCAGGTTTTCTCTCGATCGGGCACAAGGTGATGCTTGGCTCGCGCGACCCGAAAGGCGATAAAGTCAAAGCGTGGCTTGACGCGAACGGCAAAAACGCGACCGCTGGCAGCGGTGAGGAGACAGCCAAGTTCGGAGAAGTGGTCGTCCTCGCCACACCTTGGAGCGGGACTGAGAACGCGTTGCGTTTAGCGGGCCCCGCGAATCTCGCAGGTAAGACGGTGATCGACGTGACGAACCCGCTGGTCTTCAGCGAAAACGGACCGCCCTCGCTTGCG
>JALYZS010000062.1 GCA_030948745.1 Vulcanimicrobiota bacterium
GGCGAGGTGGATCACTGCGTCGAGTTGATCGACACTTTCAGGCTCCATTCCGCGCAGGGCATCATACGCACGAACCTCGACGCCGCTCGGCAGCCGCACGCGCTGGGGGTCGCGCACGAAGGCGCGCACGTGATCACCGCGGGTCTGCAGCGCGGTGACGACTGCTTGTCCGATAAAACCGTTCGCTCCGGTCACGCCCACCCTCAGCACGCGGCATGCTTTCGCCGCCGGTTGCACGAAAGCGCACGGCCTGAGCCTTGCCGTGCGTGAGAGGTCGCAACGATGAGCATATCGACGCTGAAGTTCTGTGCCCTTGTGGCGCTGATGTCCATGGGATGCGCCTTACCTGCGAGCGCGGCGACGTTCGCGTTGACTTCGAGCGCATTTCGTTCCGGCGGGATGATCCCGCACCGCTTCAGCTTCCGCGGTTATGGCTGTGACGGCCAAAACGTCTCACCCGAGCTGCATTGGAGCGCGGCCCCGCGGCGCACGCGCAGCTTCGCATTGACGGTGTTCGATCCGGATGCGCCCGGTAAGGGCTGGTGGCACTGGGTGCTCTTCAACATCCCGGCGGGCACCACGAGCCTCGCGCAGGACGCTGGCACCGCGGGCGGGGAGCGTTCCGTGCCGAGCGCAGTCGAGGGAAGGACGAGCTTCGGGACCGGCGGTTATGGCGGCCCTTGCCCGCCGCCCGGCAGCGGCAGTCATCATTATATATTCACACTGTACGCGCTCGATGCGACCGTCCTGCCCCATGCCGGTGCGCAGACGACCGGCCCGCAGCTCATCGCGCTGGCCAAGCCCCACACGCTTGGCAAAGCCGTGCTCGTGGGCCGCTATGCACGCAGCCGCTGATCCTGCGCGCCGCTTGACCGCCGCATCACTGTTGCGCTAAGGCACGCACTTCTTCCAGCGTGGAGGCGTCGGCCACGCTCTTGTCGGGGCGCAAGCGCACGATACGCGGGAAACGCAACGCGAAGCCGGATTCATGCAACGTGCTGGGCTGGACGACGTCAAAAGCGATCTCCACCACCACCGCGGGCTCGACGATGAGGCGGCGGCCCTGCCGCCCGCGCGTATGCGCCAAGAACCACGCTGTCTGCTGCGCGATCTCCGCGTCGGTCAAACCTGAGTAAGCCTTCCCTACGGTGAGCAGCGAATCGTCCTGACGCACGGCGAAGGTGTAGTCCGACAGCACGGCATTGCGTTTGCCGTGGCCGTATTCCACCGCCACGACGACGCAGTCGAGCGTCGCGAGCTCGCGCTTGAGCTTGAACCACTGCTTGCCGCGCCGGCCGGGCAAGTACGCGGAGCCGGACGCTTTGAGCATGAGGCCCTCGTTGCCGCGCGCCCGCGCCGCCTCGAAGCGCGCCTCAAGACCGGCGCGGTCTGCGGACGACAGCGGCGATTCCAGTTCCAGCCACTGCGCCGCTGACACGATGATGCGCTGTCCGAAGAACGTCAGCGCCTCGAGGCGATTGCGCCGTTCGCGCAGCGGCGCATCGATGAGGAACTCGTCGCCCTGGGCGAGCAGGTCGAACGCGACGAAAGCGACGGGCACGCGCCGCAATATCTCATCGTCCGGCGCGATGCGCGAGAGGCGAGATTGCAGCGCTTGAAAAGGCAACGCCCGCCCATCCTGCCATGCCAGCAGTTCCCCGTCCAAGACCACATCGGCATCGATCGCCGCCAGATCCGCTGCGACCTCCGGATAAGAGAGCGAAACCTCGTTGAGCCGGCGCGAGTATAGGAATGCGCGGCCGTCTTTGACATGCGCTTGCGCGCGAATGCCATCGAACTTGTCTTCCACCAGATACATGCCGGCTTGGATCTCCCCATAGGAGCCGCCATACGCGATCGGTGCAGCGAGCATGAAACCGATGGGTTTGCCATACGCGACCCTCGCGGTCGGCAACCGATTCTCGCACGCGAGCACCGCGACGTCTCCGATGGCGCCGCTCGCCATGAGGGCCTTTCGCACATCGTCGCGACCGCGTCCGAAAGCCACGGCCAGTGCGTCGACCACGAGTGCTTCCTTGAGCCCGATGCGCAGGTCGCCGGTCACGAGCTTCACGAGATATTTCGCCTCGAGCGGCGTGGCGTCGGCGAGCAAGGTCGCGAAAAGCGCCGTGCGTCGCCGCGTCGCACCGGCGCCCGACAGGCGTGCGATCTCTTGGAACGTCTCACCGGCGCGCCGCAGCGTCAAGGCTTGGAAGAACAGATTGCGGGGCGGCGCTTTAAGGGCCACAAGCTCACCGATCGCTGCGCCCAAGTCGCCGTGACGATCGTACGCCGCGGCCAATTCGCGCGGGGTGAATGCGAGCACGCTTTCCGCCGCTGCGACGACCTGGCTGCCGCCGAAGCGCAGCGCTCCGGTGGAGACCGGCACCGCCCGGCCGCTGCAGAAGGTCGCGGCCAGCACGAGGTCCTCAGCCGCCGTCGCTGTCAGGAACTGGGCGACGAGCTGCACTTTCCGGATGCGCGATGGGGTCGTGCTGACCGCCTCGCAGAGCTCGGCGAAAGCCTGCACCGCTCTACGCGAAGAGTTCGAGTTGGGGATTCGGCGTGAGCCACTGCGCGTCGACGCCGGCGCGGCGCAAATGCAGCACGAAATCGGGAAAACCGTGCACGCAGAAAACGCGTTTGGGTTGTGCCCGCTCGACGTATTCGAGCAGCTCGCAAAAATCGGCGTGATCCGAATATGGCAGCGCCAGGTCCACCCCAAGGCGGTAGCGCGTGCCGGCATCCATCGCCCAGCCGGTGACCGCGATCTCGTAGCGTGGAAAGATCTGCTTGACCATCGAGCTGCGCCGCGCGAAAGGCGGCATCACCAACACGCGTCCGGCGCGATGGGCGGCCGAATACACAGTCCAGGGCCCCAAGCTGACGCCCAAAAGCTCGTAGGCGCTGCACACGGTCGCGACATCCTCGTGCACCATGACCGGCAAGTCCGCGCTTGCGAGGACGGCGATGATCTCTTGCGCTTTGCCCAGGGCGTATGCGTAGATGATGGGCGTTTGCGCGCGCGTCAGCGCGGCGCGGCAGCGCGAGACGATCTGCTCCTCGACGGCGGCACGCTCCGGAAAACGATAGTGCGGGCGCCCATAGGTGCACTCCATGAGCAGCGTATCGCACCGCGGCACGGCGCAAGCCGGCTGCGTGCGGCCGGCGCGCAGCTTGAAGTCGCCGGTGTACACGAACGTCTGATGTTGCGTGCGTATCAGGATCTGCGACGACCCCAAGATGTGCCCCGCGGAGAGCAGCTCGACACTCGCCTCGCCGATCGCGAACGCTTCGCCGTACTCATACGTCTCGTAGGCGGTCGTCGAGGCCCGCGGCATGCGCCGGCGGCACAAGTCGGCAGTGGCTTGCGTTGCGATGGCGCGGTGATGGTTGCCGATGTGGTCGCTGTGCGCGTGGCTGATGAACGAAACGCTGCGCGGTCGGCGCGCGTCCAGCCACAGCCCCAGCGACGGGATTCTCATCTCGTCGTCGATGGCGATCATGCTTGCGGATCTGGTTTCCACCGGCGCGGCCCGGTCTCATGCGGGTGGAGCACGCGCGCTTCCCTAAAGCGCAGGCGTGAGCAACGGCAGCGGCTTGTCGGTCGAGCATCTCACGCGTCGCTTCGCCAAGCTGACGGCGGTGGATGATCTCTCGTTTCATGCGGCAGGCGGTTCCGTGTTGGGATTGCTCGGCCCCAACGGCGCGGGCAAGACCACGACCTTGCTCTGCTTGGCGGGTCTGCTGCGCCCGGATAGCGGCCTGCTGTCGCTTGAAGGGCGTCCGCTGGGTCAGGCCCGCAGCCGGTACGTCGCGCTCATCCCAGAAACACCCGAAGTCTATCCGATGCTCACCGTGTGGGAGCACTTGGTCTTCGTCGCCAAGAGCTGCGGCTTGAGCCCGGGCTGGGAAGGCCGCGCCCGGGAGCTCACCGCCCGCCTCGACTTGGCCGATCAGCGTGACAAGCTGGGCGAAGCGCTTTCCAAAGGCATGCGGCAGAAGACGCTCATCGCGTGCACGGTGTTGGCCCAAGCGCCCGTGCTGCTGCTCGACGAGCCGATGATCGGCTTGGACCCGAAAGGGCAGCGCGAATTGCGCAGCATCCTGGTCGAGCTGCGCAGCGCCGGCACGGCGATCATCTTGAGCACGCACCTGCTTGAGAGCGCCGAAGCGATCTGCGACCAAGTGCTCGTCATGAACAAAGGGCGCGCCGTCATCAACGCGCCGATCGACCAGCTGCGCTTCGGTGAGCACGGCCGCAGCCTTGAGGATGTGTTCTTAGAAGTGACGCAATGAGCAGCCTCGCGGCGCTGCTCTACCTCGAAGGCTGCATTTTCATGAACCGCGTTCGCCAGATCGTGCGCCGTCCTGGACGCCTCGTCGTTTGGTTGCTCTTCGTCCTGTGGTTCGGATCGTTCATCTTCTTCCGTGCCACCCGTCCTCCCAACAGCTTCACCAGCAGCTTGCCCTACGAGCTCGGCTTGTTGTATGCGTTCGTGCCTGCGCTCGTCTTGGTCTTGCTCGGGATGCAGGTGGTCATCGGCTGCCGCCGTGCGCCCGCTGCTTTCGCCTATCCCGCGGACGCACGGTTCCTGTTCGGTTCGCATCTGCCCAACCGGCTCGTCGTGTTCTGGCTGCAGCTGCGCGAAGCGTTTTTTTCGGGCACGCGTATGTTCTTCGTGCTCTTCGTCTCCGCGTGGGCATTCGCGCGCAGTCCGCTGGGCCTGATCACGGCCGCGGTCGCGCTCGCCGCGATGTACGTCACCATGTTCGGCACGCGTCTGCCAGCTTTCTTGGCGAACCGGCGCATGCCGGGCTGGCACGTGCCGTGGTGGGGGGCGGCCATCGTGGGCGCGGGCGCGCTCAGCCTGGCGTACTCGTTTTTTCACGCCGTGCAGTCCCACGACTTTCAACTTCGCTTCCTGGCGCGGCACATGCCGCAGCTCCCACCCGGCACCTGGCTCATCGGCGCGCTGCACGGACAGTTGGCTCCGTTGGCACTGCTGTGCGCGCTGGCTGCGCTCATGGTCAGCGTCGGGTCGCTTGCCTCCGAAGACGCATATCCGGAGCTGTGGGAGGCGTCTGCACGATTGTACGCGTTCCGCTCTCTGGCCGCGAGCGGCCGCATCCTATGGAACCGTGAAGCCTGGCGCAAGTTGCGCGATGCTGATCCAGCCACGCCGCAACGCACCCCTGCGAGCGCCCTTTCGGTCAGCGGAGAGGGCACGCCGGGCGGTGCCCTCACCCTTTTGTGGAAAGAATGGCTTGCCTTGCGCCGCACCCCAGGAG
>JALYZS010000073.1 GCA_030948745.1 Vulcanimicrobiota bacterium
CGGCTCAAGATCCCTGAATCACTGCCCGCTTGCGAGGCCTCATTGGTGGAGTTGATTGTTCAGCGCATGCGACAGCTGTCGGCTCCGGATCGGCAACCTGGAAACACCTCCGACGGCGATCCCCGAGAGCCGAATCGATCGCGAACCGTCTGCACCGCTGGCACCGTTCGCACAGTTCGCAGCATCTAACTGCGAAAGCTGAGCCAATCGCGCCGAGCAACTGTAGGTCCCGAATGGATCGGCTCTGCCCCTCATGCAGAGCTTCAATCTTCAAGCGGCAGAGGAAGTCATACGGTGCGCACGCAAGCACTGGAACTATTCGCGGCCCGAGAGGCTAGAACTAGAACCTGCCTCCATGAAGGGCTGCTTTTTACAGTGGTCATAGTCAGGAATGGGGTCGGTAGCGGAAATTTCGAGGGAGGGCGACAGACCGCTCCTAGTCTGTCGCCGAAATGATCAGCGCCGTGCGCAGCACGGCGTCAACTAGTGCGCTCCGTTGGTCTGGCGAAGCCTTTGCGGTGGGTCACGGAGGTCAATACCGACCACCGCAAGGCGTATCGCACCGACGTGATTCTTCTCGAGTCGAGCGGCTACCGCGGATAGACGCGATTTCAACGACTCGAAGTTAATAGGGTCCGTGCCTCCGTCAACCGGTCAGTGTGCAGTCTTTTCGTTGTGCGTAATGAGCATGCATCCGGCTTCCGTTCGGCTGAGTTCGCGCGAACTTCCAGCACTCTCAATCCACTCAGCGGGCGAACGGAGCGTCGATCTGCAGATCGGGATGCGCTGCCGCCACCTCGGGGATCGCCATCAGCGATGCACCCACGCGGGCTACGCGCGGGTAGCCGTCCAGCGCCACGCCGAATCGCGCCCCACCGATCAAGTGGCTGGCCAGCGCCAGGTCGGCAATGCTCAGCATTTCCGCGTGACAGCGGGTTGCGCCTTCAGGCAGGAGGGCCTCGTAAGCGGCTAAGCCTTCCCGGAACCAGTGCGCCGCCCACTCGGCACCCGCGGCGTCGTCCGCGCCGAAACGCTGCTTAAGTTGGGCTCGCACCCTTGGCACGGCCAGCGGATGCGAGTCCGCCGCTGTTAGCAGAAACAGGGCGCGCACCTTGGCGCGGCCAGCCGCATCGGCGGGGAGCAGCCTCGGCGTGGGATGGGTGTCCTCCAGCCATTCGAGAATGGCAAGGCTCTGGGTCAACGGTTCCGGCGTCGCGCCTTCGAGCGCAGGCACGGCACCTGCTGGGTTCACCGCGCGAAACGCCGCCGCTTGCTGGTGCCCCTGTGAGAGATCGTGCGTGTGCTCTTCGAAAGCCACACGTTTGAGATTCAGGGCGATGCGCACCCGATAGGTGGCGAGAGAGAGCCAATAGCTGTGCAGGATGATCATTGCCGGAGTCTAGGGCTCCTCCGACGCACTACCTGCTTTCGGGCGTACGAACCGTCATTTTTGGGATCGAGGCAGACGCTGAACATTTGCTTGCAAGGGTATTGCAAACCTAACGGTTGCTGCGGGACGCCGGTGGCATGCGAATTCACGCTGACTGTAAACAAGTTGCCCTTTAGAGCGCTGCTTACTCTCTCGACGTGCCTGATCGTGATGAGCCCGATCCTGGGCCGCATCTCGCACGCGTACGACGACGGGCCGATCTCGCGTCAGTCTTTTCGCACGGCGACTCGCGCAGGGTGAAGTCAGAGCCCGATTCATCCGGATGCGCAAAGAGGGGTTGTCGATGATTCGATTGAGATTCGATGAAACCGATCCTGAGCGCCGCCATTGCGGCAGCAGCAGCCCTCCTTGTCGCGTGCGGCGGTGGCGACGGCAAGGTCCGGTTCAGCTCCGTAGTCTCGTTCGGCGGCAGCCTGGGCGACGCTGGCACCTACAACGTGGGCACCATCGCCGCGTAGCGATGCCGGTGGAGAGCCTGCAGCACCCGCTGGCGGTATACGACGCGCTCCTGTGCCCCGAGCTGCTCGAGGTGTTCGCATGACGACGCTGCAGACCGAGCGCATCGCCGCCCTGTGCGAGCAACTGAAGCTGGTGCGCCTGAGCGCCGAGTGGCCGGCACTCGCGCAAGACGCCGCGCGCAGCGAAGCACATGCTCGGGGACGCCACCGAAGTAGTCGAAGGCTTCGCACACCCGGCGCACAGGGTCGCCGCGTCCTCGCGGGCGGTGAACTTCACGAAGGTGGCGCGGCTGTAGCCCATCGTGGCCACCAGCGCGATCAGCGGGTCACGCCCGCGGCGCACATGCGTGAAGTCGGCCTGCATCTGCTGGCCCGGCGGCGTCTCGAAGCGGACGACGGGTTCGGGTTCGATCTTCTTCAGCGGCGCCAGCCACGCCTTCAACTGGCTGATGCCGCCGTCGTAGCCCGCTCGCCGATCGCGCGCAGAAGAACCGTCGCCGGTATCCAGCGCGGGTGGGCCTGCTCGATGCGCTCGTGCAGGTAGCCCCTGTAGTCGTCGAGCTTGCACGCGCGCGGCTGGCGCGCTCCGTAGCGACACGCCGCTTCATCACGCAGGTATCTCCGCACCGTGTTGCGCGAGCAGTCCAGCTGCCTCGCGATCGCTCTGACCGCCTCGCCCCTTCGAGCCATCACTCGTATCTCCACTGCCTGCACACCCAGCCGGTCTCGCGTCGCGAGCCGTGGAACAAGGGCAAGATCGTTGGCCAGAAGGCGCCGCTCAAGCTGAAGGACATCTGGGCGCTCCGAGTGCGCCTGCAGATGGCCAGCCGTGTTCGAGCTCGCGCTGTTCAATCTCGATATCGACAGCAAGCTGCGCGGATGCGATCTCCTGAAGCTCAAGGTCCGCGATGTCTGCCATGGCGACCAAGTCGCTCCCCGAGCGATCGTCATGCAGCAGAAGACTCAGCGACCGGTCCAGTTCGAGATTACGCAGCCCACTCGCGACACGCTGCCAGCCTGGTTCAAGAAGGCCGAACTCCGGTCAGATGACTTCCTCTTCCCGAGCCGCATTCATGACTCCCCGCACCTGGGGACGCGGCAATACGCCCGAATCTTGGAGGGATGGATCCGCGAGCTGGGCTGGGACACCGCGGCGTACGGAACCCATTCGATTGGACAAACCAAGGCGACGTTGATCTACCGACGGACGGACGAAGAATCTGCGAGCTGTACAGCTTTTGCTAGTCCACACCGAGCTGGACTATGTCCCGCTGGATATAGGCTCGAAAGCACAGTTCGCTACCTCGGCATCGAAGTCGACGACGCGCTTGAGATCGCCGAGCAGACCGAGGTCTGATAGTCCGCCGCCCGGTGAACGGGCGGTCTTCGGCCAAAAGCAGCTGTCCGCGTAGTCGACAAATAGCCGTCGTTCGGCGATTCGATGTGCTACGCGACCGTGGCTTGCCAGACCCTCTACGGGAAACCCCCAACAGCGAGCGGCGCTATGTCGCTTGACGGGTCCACGTACAGTGTGCACACTTAGTCATTACTAGTGCACACTTGGCAGGGAGCCACCATGACCGTTATCTCAGTCTCACCCGCGGTCGTCCCGCCGATCGTCACTGAACAGCGAGGGTCGGTGACCAAGACGAGTGCTCGTCGCGTGGCCGCCGCCAGCCTGGTCGGTACGACACTTGAGTTCTACGACCACTTCATCTTCGGCACCGCTGCGGCGCTGGTGTTTCCGAAGCTGTTCTTCCCTCAAACCGATCCGTTCGTAGCGACCATTCTGTCGCTGCTTTCGTATGGCATCGCGTTTGTCGCTCGGCCCGTCGGCGCTGCAGTGTTCGGCTCGATGGGCGACAAGATCGGGCGGCGCTTCGTACTTGTTTCGACGCTGCTGGTGATGGGCCTGTCCACGTTTCTGATCGGCCTGCTGCCGACCTACGGACAAGTTGGCTTGCTCGCGCCGGTACTGCTTGCAACGCTGCGCTTTGCACAGGGTTTTGCGCTCGGCGGCGAATGGGGCGGTGCGGCGCTGATGGTCAACGAGTTCGACACCTCCGGAAAACGTCGGGGCTTCTACGGCAGCCTCGTTCAAGTCGCGAGTCCGATCGGCGTCTTGATCGCCAATGGCATGTACGGTTTCATGAACAGCATCACCAACGATGCGGAGTTCATGGACTGGGGCTGGCGCGTTCCGTTCCTCGCCAGCATCGTGCTTGTGGGGGTCGGCTACTTCATCCGCCGGTCGGTGTCCGAATCGCCGGTCTTCCAGAATCTGGAGCAAAGCTCGCACAAGGCCGAAGCGCCCTTGATGGAGACGTTGCGCAATCACTGGCGGCAAGTGTTGCTTGCCATTGGCGTGCGCGCTGGTGAAGGCATCATCTGGTACGTCTTCTCGCTCCTGCTGCTGATCTACGTGCCGACCCGCTTGGGACTGCCACGTCAGGTTGCGCTGAATGCCGTGTTGTTGGGAGCCGCTGCGGGTGTCGTCGCGATCCCGCTGTTCGGGGCCATGTCCGATCGTTTTGGCCGCAAACTGATGTTGCTTGCCGGCGTGGCCGCATCGATCTTCTGGTCATTCGCCTACTTTCCGATGCTGGAGACCCGCGACCCGACGCTCGTCATCGTCGCCTCGGTGATCGGCATGATCTGCCAGGCCTCTTTGTGGGCTCCGCTGGCGGCGTTCATTCCAGACATGTTCGAGTCCAAGGTGCGGTGTACCGGTGCCTCGCTTGGCTTTCAGCTGGCCGGCGTGTTCGGCGGTGCGCTGGCGCCGAGCATCTGCGTGTGGCTGCTCAATCGGTTCAACAACCCGATGTACATCTCGATCTACTGCACGGTCGGCCTGGCGCTGATCGCACTGTGTGTGGTCAAGGCGAGGACGCAGCCATGAGCGCGCCGTCCAGAGACTTCGTCGGCTACGGCAGGACACGCCCTGCGTTCGAATGGCCAGGTGGCCGACGCGTCGCAGTCAGCCTGGTCGTCAACTACGAGGAAGGTGGCGAGAAGAGCGTCCTCGACGGCGATGCGCATTCGGAGGTTCTCAACAGCGATGTAGCGGGTGCCGCGCCGCGAGAGGGCCGGCGCAACTTGGTCGTGGAGTCGCACTATGAGTACGGTAGCCGGGTCGGCCACTGGCGCATCCTGGACCTGTTGGCGGAGTGCAAGGTGCCCGCCACGTACTTCGCGGTGTCGAGTGCGCTGGAGAAGCATCCCGAAGCTGCTCGTTCTATCGTCGCGGCGGGGCATGAAGTCGTCTCGCACGGCCAACGCTGGATCGACTACGACGGAGTTCTGCAGGAGACCGAACGTGAGCACGTGATCCGTTCGCTCGACACGCTGGAGAGATTGTGCGGACAGCGTCCCGTGGGTTGGTACACCGGGCGCGTCAGCGGCAACACCCGCGCGCTTGCGGTCGAGCAGGGTCTGATGTACGACAGCGATGCCTACAACGACGATCTTCCTTACTGGACCGACGTTGCCGGCCACTCACATCTCGTCGTGCCGTACAGCTTCGATTGCAACGACATGCGGTTTGCATCGGCGCCTGGATTCAACACGCCGGATGACTTCATCGACCATCTGGAGCGCACACTTGCATGTCTTCGCCGTGAAGGTGCCGGGCACGCCTCGATGATGTCGATCGGTTTGCACCTGCGACTCGCAGGAAAGCCGGGCCGAGCGGAGGCCCTGCGCGAGTTCCTGATGTCGGCGACGCAGTTTCAGGATGTCTGGTTCTGCCGGCGTCGCGACATCGCGGAGTTCTGGCGCAAGAACTTCCCGGCTGGCCGATGAAGACGCTCTTCATCAATCCCAACGGCAGCGACGAGATCACCGCCACGCTGCGACGCCACATCGAGCGATGTGGCTGGCCGGCAAGCCGGGGGGAGGTCGCCACGGTTGAGCGCGCACCGAGGATCATCGGCTCCGCAGAGCAAAACGCCGAGGCAGAGAACGAACTTGCTCGGGTGCTTCCTGAACTGGGCGCCGGTTTCGATCGCGTGGTCATGATGTCTTCGGTCGATACCGGCTACGACATCGCGCGCAAGCGATTCGGAAGCGCTGCCTTTGGCTTTACACGTAGCGTTCTCGGCCAGCACCACAAACTCGATCAGAAGATTCACGTCGTGACCTTCGACAAGGACATGACCCCGCTCTACGAGCATGCGTTCGAAGCGACGGGGTACAGGTCTGTTGTTGCGGGCTGGAGTGTCCTCGACCAGAAGCCAACCGAGGTGGCCGCTCGGCCCGAGGCGGCGCTGGATGCGCTTCGCGAAACCTGCACCGGTCTTGCCAAGGCGCCCGCGCCGCTGATCTTCGTCGTCGGCGCGGTCGGCCTCGACCTCGCACTGCGCCTGCGCCAGGAAGGGCTGACGACCTTGATCGACCCAGTGTCCGACCTGCTTGCCTGGCTGGGACGAGCGTAGCCTTTCGAACGCGGGACAATGCGGTCATGACCGTTCAAGCACCACCCTTCGTTGAAGAGGACATCTACCGGATCGTCAAGGAGACGATCCTCTCTGCGCAGTTGCCGCCCGGCACTCGGCTACTCGAGGCTCGTCTGGCCCCGGTCTTCGGCGTCACGCGCGAGCGGCTGCGCAAGGTCTTGCGCCGGCTCGGGCATGAAAACATGCTCGACATCATCCCGAACATCGGGACCGTCGTCCCAACGCCATCGCTTGAAAAGGCGCGTGAACTGTTCGAGGCTCGTCGTGCGCTCGAATCGGGCATCTGCATGCGCTTGTGTGACCGCATCACAGAGAAGGAACTGCAGCAGATTCGAGAGCATCTCGCACAAGAGCGCAAGCTCGCTGATGGTTCGGAGCGTGCCGAGTTCATCCTCGCCAGCTCCAGCTTCCACGTGCTCCTCGCGAGCTTCTTGAGGAACGACCTGATCTCCGGCCAGCTCGATGCGCTGCTGTCAAAGTCAGCGCTGTTTTCGACGTTTCACGATCCGCGCAACGTGTCGATGTGCGCTTGCCAGGAGCATCAGCTGATTGCGGATGCGCTCGCGAAGCGCGACTCGCAGGCGGCGTATCACGCATGCGTCTCGCATCTCTCGCTCATCGAAACTCGGCTTCAGGCAGCACCGACAGATCGAGCGAGCGTTGACATCACGGCCGTCTTCGGCGAGCGGATAGCACGCAGTTTGAGGCGCACTGCGCCGAAGAGCTCTTCGTCTCGACGCAGCGTCGAGCGGGCAGCTTAGACCGGCTGCGGACCTGCCGACGCAATCCCAACGCCTGCCTTTCCGACTTTCGTGGGTCCGCTTTGGGCGTTCCCGGCTTCGATCAGATCGCCGTCGTCGACGTCGAGAATGGCGCCTCGCTCCATCAAAGCCGGCCCACGCGCGGCAACGTGGTCTGAGGCAGCGGTTCAGGCATGGATCACCGATCGCATCGACGCCGGTTCGGCCAGGTTCGCTGTGCCAACGAAGTAGCGTCTCTCGGACGCGGACGTCCCTGATCGGCGTCGGCGCGCGCAGTTCGGACTCCGCAGGCGCGCCCCGACGCCTAAGGAGGACTCGAACGTCCCTTCTGCATGGCTATGCCGGCTCAGGGTGAGCCGATCGGCAGCCGACTTGGTCCTTCGACACCAGGAGAAAGCGTCGCTACTTCGCCGGCGCCGCCGGCTGGCTGCGATAGGTCGGCGTCTGCGCAAACTCCGCCGGCACGTCCCGCATTCGCGCCGCGTACCAAACCGCCCAGGCGCGACAAAAAGAGACAAAACCCAGACCCAAAGCGGAATCGATGAGCGAGCCTCCGCCCGGCGCGGGTCGAATCGCTCGTCGGTGCTGAAGGCATCCACAGTGAAACGAAATTTGCGCGCCGCGTCGAATGGGGATCGAGCCCGGAAACGGCAATGCCCGGTGCGTGGTGCACCTGTCACGGGTCCCGACTCAACGCGCCAGGCGGTGGTCAACCGGGCTGCAAGTAGCGGTCTCACTCGATGGAATTTCCTGGAGTAGGGGCATCCCCAGGCGTCTCAGGGTGAGCCGAGCGCCTGATGCACGGGCTAGCTTTTGCTTCACTTCCTGAAGATTGCCTCGAGATCCACGGCTTCCGCCGTCATTTCGAGCTTCATGCTGCTCTCGATGTGATCGAGGTGGTCGAGCATCAACCGCTCGGCACGAACCGCGTCTCGCTTGCCAATCGCCTCGATGATCTGCGAATGCTCGTCGGCGCGACAACTCGTTGCTGTCGGAGCGTCGTATAAAAAGATCATTAGGCAGGTGAGCACCGAGAGCTCGCGCATGTTGCGCGACAGTGCAGAGTTGCCCGCCAGTTCGGCGGCCAGCGAGTGAAACTCGCCAGACAAGCGGATCACTGCTCGCTTGTCGTCGCGGCGCCTGGCGTCGAGCTCCAGATCCTGATGCTGGCGCAGGCGGCCCAGCTTCTCGGGCGTGAGGGTCTCGATCAATCGGCGCAGTACAGCTGGCTCAATCAGCCGGCGCGCTTCGAACACGTCGCGGGCCTGTTCGATCGAAGGCTTGGCCACATAGGCGCCGCGCTGCGGATAGAGCTCGACGATCTGTTCATGGGCCAGTCGTGCCAGCACCTCGCGGATGCGCGCGCGACTAGTTCCAAAGATCTCCGCGAGGCGCTCTTCGACGAGCTTGGTCCCCGGCGGCAGTCGGTGCTCCAGGATTGCGTTGTAGATCCTCTCGTAGATTTCGTCATGCGTATTCTCACGCTCGAGCCGGGCCTGAGAGACGGACTTGCGTCCCCGGTTGGCGGGCATGACCAGATCGAGAGTGGCCAGCGTTTCGGTGGCGCGCTGCGGTCGCTCGCGGCTCATCGCCATCCGAACAGTTGACCCCAACCGCGCACCTGGGAGGGGTCGGCCCCGACGGCGCGCAACTGGCCCCACATCGTCGTGCTGACGGTATCGAGCAGCGGAATGTCGAGTTCGGACTCGATCGTCTCGGCAAGCTGCGCGGCCCGCAGATTCGTGCAATACGTGGCGATGGCGTCCGGGCGCACCGCCGCCACCTCGCGCATCAGCGCCTTCAGGCGCTCCGGCTCGACGAGCGCGAAGTCGTGATTGACGCTGATCTCGAGGTGGCGCTCGGCCACTACCTCGATGCCGAGGCCACGGTAGTTGTCGACGATCCGCTGCTGCACGTCGGCGGTGTAGGGCGTCACCAGCGCCAGCCGCTTGACGCCGCGCAGGGCGAGAAGCTCGTTCAACGCCAGCACGGCGGTGGTCGCGGCGATTCCCGTGCGCTCGCGGATGCGCTCGACCAGGCGTAGGTCGGCGTCGAAGCCGAGCCAGCCCGACGATGTCCCGCTCCAGCCGATCACGTCGACCTTGGCATCGGCCAGCAACTCGGCTGCAGCGAGGATCTTGCTGTCGTCGAACTGGCCGAGCGCCTGCGCCGACAGCCCGATTTCGGTGACCTTGAAGCGCGAGAAATGGGCGCTGCAGCCGGGAACGGCCGCGGCCAGTGCGCTGGTCAGCGGCTCGAGCGCGGTGTTGGACGAGGGCGTCAGGACGCCGAGACGAAGAGATCGGAACATGGTGCTTTCTTGGCCCGACAGGTGGGCAGCGAATCATCGGGCCTGATCTCAATAATTGTCAACATTGGTGTAAACACTAATTCCGACCGGTAGCGACTGTCGACGAAGATGTCGACATTCCTTGCCGGGCGCGACTTCCCGGTTCCGGCAGGGTCGTCCAGGCTGATCCCGGCCCTCAATGACTCCGTACAGGCGCAGTAAGTGACTCGCAATCTTGTCGACAATCACGCAGATGATTTCGCGCCATCAGAGGCGCCGGCGTTCGACCTCGTCGTCCGCAACGCCCGTGTCGCCACGGCATGCGATACCTTCGACACGGACATCGGCGTCGTCGCCGGCCGGATCACCCAGCTCGGCACCGCGCTCGCAGCGGGCAAGCGCGAGATCGACGCCGCCGGCCGGGTCGTGACGCCCGGCGGGGTCGACGCCCATTGCCACCTCGACCAGCCGATGGAAGCGCCGCTGCGCATGGCCGACGACTTCGACAGCGGCACGCGCAGCGCGGCTTGCGGCGGTACGACGACGATCATCCCGTTCGCGGCGCAGCAGAAGGGCCAGTCGCTGCGCGCCGCGGTGCTCGACTACCACCGTCGCGCCGAGGGTCGTGCCCACGTCGACTATGCCTTCCACCTGATCGTCAGCGACCCCACGGTCGAGGTGCTGACCAAGGAGCTCCCGGCGCTGATCGACGAGGGCTACACCTCGTTCAAGATCTACATGACCTACGACGATCTCAAGCTCGACGACGGCCAGATTCTCGACGTCCTCTCGGTCGCACGCGAGCACGGCGCAATGGCGATGGTCCATGCCGAGAATGCCGATTGCATCGAGTGGCTGACCAGGCGGCTCGAGGCCGCCGGACGTACGGCACCGCGCTTTCATGCGCAGGCGCGGCCGATGCTGGTCGAGCGCGAGGCGTCGCACCGGGCGATCGCGCTGGCCGAGCTCGTGGATGTGCCGATCCTGATCGTTCACGTCTCGGGACGCGAGGCCGTCGAGCAGATCCGCTGGGCCCGGGCCCAGGGCCTGAAGGTGTTTGCCGAAACCTGCCCGCAGTACCTGTTCCTGACCGCGGCCGATCTCGGCGACGACGACAGCTACCACGGCGCACGCTGCGTCTGCAGCCCGCCGCCGCGCGACGCAGCGAACCAGGAGGTGATCTGGAATGCCTTGACTGACGGCCTGTTCACGATCTTCTCGTCCGACCACGCGCCGTTCCGCTTCGACGCGCCCGAAGGCAAGAAGCCAGGCGGCGAGGAAGTCGCGTTTCGCCACATCCCGAACGGTATCCCCGGTCTCGAGACGCGTTTGGCGCTGCTCTATTCCGAAGGTGTGCTGGCCGGCCGCATGACCTTGAACCGGTTTGTCGAGTTGACCTCGACCAACCCCGCCAAGGCCTATGGACTGCACCCGAAGAAGGGAACGATCGCGGTCGGCAGCGACGCCGACCTCGTGGTCTGGGGCGAGCGCGAGCTCGTGCTGAAGAACAACGACCTGCACCACAACGTCGACTACACGCCCTACGAGGGGCGGACGCTGCGCGCCTGGCCGGCGCTGACGATCGCGCGCGGCGAGGTGGTGTGGGACGGTCAGTTTCACGGTTCCCGTGGCGGCCGTTTCCTGCCCTGCGCCGCGCCTTCGCTGCTGGCGGCAACCCCTCCCCCGCCCCGAGGTCGCTGACGTGAATCTGCTGTTGATCAACCCCAACATTTCGGAGAGCGTCTCCGACCTGATCCGCGCCGAGGCGGAGCGTTGCGCCGCACCCGGCACAACGATCGAGGTGCTGACCGCGCCCTTCGGCGTCGCCTACATCGAAACGCGCTTCGAGGCGTTGGTCGGCGCCTACGCGGCGGCACAGCTGGCGGCCGAGCACCACGCGCGGTTCGACGCGGTGGTCGTTGCGGCCTTCGGCGACCCGGGGCTGGCCGGGCTGCGCGAAGTGCTGCCTTGCCCCGTCACCGGGTTGACTGAAGCGGCGCTTGCCAGCGCCTGCCTGCTCGGCAAGCGCTTCTCGATCGTCGCGATCTCGCAGCGCATCCGCGCCTGGTATCGCGAGACCGTTCAGGCCGCAGGCCTCAACGGTCGCCTGGCCAGCATCCGCGGTCTCGACGAGCCGCTCGCCGACATCGGCAACGTGCAAGGCAGCCAGGGCGATCGCCTGGTGGACCTGGCCTGCGCTTGTGTCGACGAAGACGGTGCCGATGTCATCGTCCTGGCCGGCGCGCCGCTGGCCGGGCTCGCGAGAACGATGCGCGGCCGCTTGCCGGTTCCGGCGGTCGACGGCGTCTCGAGCGCCGTGCGCCATGCCGAAACGCTGGTGGCATTGGCGCCCGGACGCGCGCGCCGCGGCAGCTTCGCCGCACCGCCGAGCAAGCCGAATCGCGGCCTTTCAACCGCCATGCAGCAGTTGCTCGCTGCCGGCCGAGCCACGGACAAGCTTTAAGACGGCGCAGCCGCGCCGCTCACCCATCGCCATCAACAAGGACGGATCCATGGACGCTTCACTTCGCCTCGACGCCGCCGCGCCGAGCACCACTGCGCCGAGCAAGGTGCGCTGGAAGATCTTCGTCATGATGCTCGTGCTCATCTCGATCAACTACATCGACCGGGCCTCCCTCTCGGTCGCGATGCCGCTGATCGCGAAGGAGTTCGACATCGGTCCGGCCACGCAAGGCCTCCTGCTGAGCTCGTTCTTCTGGACCTATGCGTTCATGCAGATTCCGGGTGGCATGCTGGCCGATCGCTTCGGGCCGCGCGTGGTTATTGCCGGCGCCACTCTCGGTTGGGGCTTCTTCCAGGCCATCGCCGCCGCCTGTACCGGCTGGGTTTCGCTGCTCGTGACCCGTCTGGGACTCGGCGCTGCTGAAGCCCCGATCTACCCGGCCGGGGGCAAGCTCAACGGCATCTGGATGACGCAGAACGAACGCGGCCGCGGCGCGACCTTGCTCGACGGCGGCGCGCCGCTCGGCGCGGCGCTCGGCGCGATCCTGATCTCCGGGCTGATCGCCATGCTCGGTTCATGGCGCCTGTCGTTCGTGATCGCCGGCATCGGCACCGTCGTGGCGGGCTTTTTCGCCTGGCACTACATCCGCAACCACCCGCGCGAGCATCCCGGAGTGAACGACGCCGAAGCGAGCTACATCGAGGCCAGCCATGCCCAGGATGCAGCCATGGAGCCGGCAGGCGCGAGCGGCCGGGTGCTCGACTTCTTCCGCTACCGCTCGGTGTGGGGGATGTTCTTCGGCTGGATGTGCTTTAACGCGCTGTTCTACGGCCTGCTGACCTGGATGCCGAACTACCTGTCCAAGGTGCACGGCTTCGACATCAAGCAGATGGGTGGCGCCGTCTTCATCATGTTCTTCTCGGGATTCGTCGGCGAGATGTGCGGCGGCTGGCTGGCCGACAAGTGGAAGGCCGCCGGCGCCTCGACGAGCAAGGTGCTGCGAACGCTGTTCGGCATCTCCTCGATCATCGCGACCGTGTCGATCTACATGGTCGCGCAGGTCAAGGACCCGGTCGCCGTCGTCGTGCTGCTGTCGGTGACGCTGTTCTTCCTGCGCTGGTGCGGCCTGTTCTGGTGCGTCCCGTCGATCCTCGGCACCCGCGCGCGCGTCGGCTTCCTCGGCGGCACGATGAACCTGGGCGGCAACGTCGCCGGCATCGGCGTGCCGATTGCGGTCGGCCTGATCGTGCAGGCGACCGGCTCCTACTTCCTCGCGTTGATGCTGTTCGCAGCCGCCGGCGCCGGCCTCTTCGTCTGCTCGACGCTGCTGATCGACTACAGCAGGAAGCTGCCCGTATAGGCGGCAGCCCCATCAACTTCCCCGTCTTCAAGGAGACCACCGTGTTCACAACGCAACGACTTGCAACTGCACTGGCAATTGCCGCCGCCGCCCTCGCACTCGCGCCCGCGAAAGCCGAAGACCGCATCAAGCTCAAGGCCATCGGCCAGCCCCTGGCCACCGGCCTGATCCAGAAGAACAAGGAGCAGCCGTTCTTCGAGAACTTCGCGGCCCGGACGGGGCTGCCGATCGACGTCGACTACAAGCCGATCGACACGCTCGGCATCAAGGACACCGAACAGCTGCGCGTGATGAAGGCGGGCCTGTTCGACATCGTCTCGCTTCGCGTCTCGCAGAACTCGCGCGACGAGCCGACCATCCTCGGCCTCGACCTGGTCGGCGCGAGCCCCGACTACGCGACCGGCCGCAAGGTCGCGAAGGCCTATTTCGACACCGTCGATGCCCGCCTGCAGCAGCAGTTCAACGTCAAGCTACTCGGCGTCTGGCCGTTCGGACCGCAGATCCTCTTCTGCAAGAAGCCCATCACGAAGCTCGCTGACATCAAGGGAATGAAGGTCCGCGTCTACGACCAGAACCTGGCCAAGTTCATCGAGCTCGTCGGCGCCACGCCGGTGCCGATCTCGTTCGCCGACACGCACCAGTCGCTCTCGCTCGGCGTCGTCGACTGCGCGATCACCGGCCCGAGCTCGGCCAACTCGGCCGGCTGGCCCGAGGTGACGACGCACCAGATGCCGATCGGCTTCCAGATGGCGCTGAACGGCTACGGCATGACGATGAAGTCGTGGAACGCGCTCAAGCCCGACCAGCAGGTGAAGCTGAAGGCGGCGTTCGACACCCTGACCGATGAGATCTGGAAGTACTCCGAAGAGCTGTTCCAGGACGCGTTGAACTGCAACACCGGCAAAGACCCCTGCACGACCGGCAAGAAGTTCAACCTCGTGAACGTGCCGGTCGCGCCCGCCGACCTCGAGCTGGTGCGCGGCGCGGTGAGCAAGGTCTCGTTGCCGGTCTGGGCCGAGGTCTGCGACAAGTCGAACCCGGGCTGCTCAAAGAAGTGGCAGGCGAGCGTCGCGCCGGTGCTCGGCCTGAAATGAGCGGCCTGGCCATGACTGGCAAAGGCAAAGCGATCGGCACGACGCCAGGCGCAGCGGCGCTTGCCGGCCGCGCCGACCTCAAGACCCGCATCGAGACCGTGCTCGCGACGGTGTTCGGCGTGATCTTTCTCGGCCTAGCCGCGGTCGTCACCACGGAGACCGCGGCTAGGAAGCTCTTCAACGTCTCACTGCAGGGCGCAGACGAGCTCGGCGGCTACGCGCTTGCCGTCGGTTCGACGATCGCCTTCAGCCTGGCGCTGATCGGCCGCAACCACATCCGGGTCGACGTCTTCCACGAGAAATTCTCGGCGCGCGGCCAGGCGCTCCTGAACTGGATCTCGATCGTCTCGCTCGCCGCCTTCGCCGTCTTCATCGCCTGGGTCGCGTTCAAGGTACTCGGCGACACGCTGGCCTACCGCAGCACGGCGCAGACTCCGTGGGCGACGCCGCTCATCATTCCGCAAGGGGTGTGGTACGCCGGCCTCGTGATCTTCGCGCTCGTCGCCTGCGGCCTCGCGCTGCGCGCGACGCGCCTGCTCCTCAGCGGCGACATCGCCGCGCTGAACGCCGACTTCCATCCGAAGAGCGCGAAGGAGGAGCTGAAGGAAGAGCTCGACGACCTCGTCGCGCGCACGGGAGAGACGCCATGAGTGTCGCAGTCATCGGCGTCGCCTTCTTCGCGATGCTCGCCATGATGCTGGTCGGCCTGCCGATCGCCGTTTCGATGGCGGTGATCGGAATCGTCGGCGGTATCGCCGCTTACGGCGTCCCGTTCATGGACTCGATCGCGCCGGTCGTCTGGGGGGTGCAGAACGAAGCCCTGCTCACTTCGATTCCGCTCTTCGTCCTGCTCGGCGAGCTGCTGCTGCGATCGGGAATCGCCGACCGCATGTACATCGCCCTTTCGGCCTGGCTTGGCCGTCTGCCGGGCGGGCTGCTGCACACCAATATCGGCAGCTGCGCGCTGTTCGCGGCGACCTCGGGCTCGTCGGTGGCGACCGCGGCGACGGTCGGCACGGTCGCGCTGCCTTCGCTGCACAAGCGCGGCTATCCGATGCGCGCCTCGCTCGGCAGCCTCGCCGCCGGCGGCACCCTCGGCATCCTGATCCCGCCGAGCGTGAACATGATCGTCTACGGGTCGCTCACCAACAACTCGATCGGCAAGCTATTCATCGCCGGAATCATTCCCGGCCTGCTCCTGACCGGCTTCTTCATGCTCTGGATCGCGATCTCGAGCCTGGCGAGCGGCAAGGCCATGCGCGAACCGAAGGTTCCGCTCGACGAGCGGCTGCGCTCGCTCGTGCATCTGATCCCGCCGCTGGTCGTCTTCGGCATCGTCATGGGCAGCCTCTACTTCGGCATCGCCACCGCTGCCGAAAGCGCCGCGCTCGGTGTCATCGCGGCGCTCGGCTTCGTCTTCCACTCCGGCAAGCTGAGCTGGGAGCTGATGCGCAATTGCTTCGTCTCGACGGCGCGAGTGAGCGGAATGATCCTGCTCATCATCACCGCCGCCTTCATCCTCAACCTGACGATCAGCCTCACTGGCGTCGCCGAGGCGATGTCGAAGTGGGTCGCAGGACAGGGGCTGTCGGCGACCGGGCTCATCCTCGCGCTGATCGTCTTCTACCTGATCCTCGGCATGTTCATGGACGTGCTGTCGATGCAGGTGGCGACGATCCCGATCACCTA
>JALYZS010000087.1 GCA_030948745.1 Vulcanimicrobiota bacterium
GTCGGTTCGGCGGCCTGCAGATGCGTGTACGCCATGCAGGGTCGGTCGGCATAGCGCTCGATCTTTTCAGCGAAGAGCTCGAGCAGCGCGCCGATGCTGCCGACGAGCATCGAGAGCGCGACTTTCATGCGCGCGATCTCGACGTTGTCTTCCACGTCCATGGACGTCGCACCGAGGTGCAGCTTGCCGCCCCCCACCTTGGCTTGTCCAGCGAAGACGCGCAGTTCGGCCATGAGATCATGCGCGATCTCGCGTTCTATCGCCTCGGCTGCAGGCAGGTCGACGGCGTCCACATGGCGTCTGAGGTCGGCGACCTCTTCGGCGCTGACCAAGCCGGCCGACGATTGCGCCTGCGCGAGCGCCAGCCACAGCCGCCGCCACATCCGGCGTTTGGTCTCTTCTGAGAACAGGGCGCGCATCGCCGGACGGCCGTAACGCCACGAGAACGGCGATTGATAGGAATCCGACATGCTAATGCTTTCTGTCGGCTGGCCGCGATGTCATGTGCTCACTCTTGGCGTCGCCTCAACGGCGGCTACTTTTGCGAGCACAGCCGGATGATCACCTCATCGAGCGCTTGGTCGGGCACGCGCTTGCCGGTCAGCGAATCCTCGAGCGCTTTCATGGTGAGGCGGACGTTGTCGCGGGCCGACTGCGGCGTGCGACGGCGTGCATACTCCATAAGTTTCATCGCGCGGAAGGGCGACTGGCCTGTTGCTGCGGCCCAGGCGTTGGGCGTCGTGCCGTTCGCAAGCTCCCACACGATCTGCGCGTCGCCCGCAAGCCAGATCAGCGGCCCGGTCTCACTGCCTGGGCGATCGGCGATCTCGCGCACCACGAGCAGCGCATCTTCTGCGTTGCTGCGCGCGACGGCGTTGCCAAGGTCCCAAAGCTTCGGGTCGCCGGGCGGCTTCACATACTCTTCCGCGGCGGCACGAGTGATGCGTTTGCCCAGCAGCGCGAGACGATCGAGCGCATTGCGGATCTCGTCGACGCTATCGAAGGCGGCGAGATACTTGCGCGCCCCGGCATCGACCTGGATGTCGAGCGATTGCGCATACTGCTCGATGTAGCGTTCCCGGCCGGCTTCGTTGAGGCTGCAGTCGATGAGCAGCGCGGCAGCCTGCGCGGCGGCGAAATCGGCTGAGGCGACTTTGTCTTTGGGCGCTTTGCCTCGTTGCGGTTTCGGTTCTCCGACATCGTCGATGATGAGGAACGCATTTTCATCCAACGGCGGAATGGCATCGCGTAGTTCGATGCGGTCCTCGTTGCGTAGTTCGCTGGCGTTGCGGATGACGACCATCCGGTGGGTCGAGAGAAACGGCAGCGCCGCGAGTTTCTCTTCCAGCACGCCGAAGTCGTCGGCCTCGAGCGCATCCACCGTATCGAGGTTGAGAGCCCGGACGCTCTCGTCCGGCAAGATCGCATCGATCAGCGTCTTCAGCACGTGGTCTGCGAGCAGATGTTCCTTGCCCGCGATGACGATGCACGAGGCTGCTGACGTGGCGCCGGTCGCGACGAACTCCAGATAGGTGGTGCGCGAGACGCTCATCGTGGAGTCGCCAGCAGGCGCTGCGAGGCGCCCAGCAAGGCTGCGATCGACTCGCCCAGCGGCGCGCGCGCGATGCCGGCGTCGCTGACGATTGCGCTGACGAAGGCAGCGGGCGTGACGTCGAATGCTGGGTTTGCGCTCTTGACGCCGGGTGGAGCGACGCGGACGCCGCCGATCTCGCTCACCTCGTCAGGAGATCGTTCCTCGATCGGGATCACCGTGCCGTCGTCTATGGCGGGATCGAAGGTCGAGAGCGGTGCGGCCACGATGAACGGCACGTCGTGCGCGCGTGCGAGCACGGCAAGCGCGTATGTGCCGATCTTGTTGGCGACGTCGCCGTTGGACGCGATGCGGTCTGCACCGACGACAACCGCACCCACCTGTTTGCGCTGCATGAAATGGGCCGCCATGCTGTCGCTGATGAGCGTGAACGGGATGCCGTCGCGCTGCAGCTCCCACGCGGTCAGGCGCGCGCCCTGAAGCAAAGGCCGCGTCTCCGCCACCAGCACGTGCTCGAGCCGTCCCTCGCGCCAGGCGGATCGGATGATGCCTAAAGCCGTGCCGTAACCACCGGTCGCGAGCGTGCCCGTGTTGCAGTGCGTGAGCACCTGGCTACCCGGTGGGATGAGCGCTGCACCGGAATCGCCTATGCGTACGCAAGCGGCGATGTCGTCGTCGTGCATCTGACGCGCCAGCGCCGCCAGGCGCGCATGCGCGCTGCTCGGATCCTGTCCGGCTCCGCGCGATTCCGCGAGTTCGCCGCGCGCGCGGTCGACCGCCCAGGCGAGGTTCACCGCTGTCGGCCGCGCCGCGCGCAGGCCTTGCGCGGCTTCGTCCACTGCGGCGTAGAAAGCATCCCCGCGCAAACC
>JALYZS010000091.1 GCA_030948745.1 Vulcanimicrobiota bacterium
CTTGCAAGTCGACCTAGCGGTGAAACAACAGCTGCTCGAGGCCCCGACGGTCGCGCAACGTTTGGGCTTAGAGCTGCAGCTCATGGAACGGGAGACACGCCGCCTGCGCGCCTCGCGCGCCGACGACATCGATGCCGAGCGCAAGGCGCCTTTCAACGTGAAGTTCTCCCTCAACTAGGCGCGCGTGCAGTTCGCACTGACGACGCTCGTCGAACGTCTGCAGTATCATCGGCCGCGGCGGCTGACGCTCGGGCGTGCGCACCACGCTGCAGTGCTCGTGCCGCTCTGGGGAGCGAGCGACGATCTGCGGCTTGTGTGTTTCGAACGTACGCCTGAAGTCGTTCATCCCGGAGAGATCTGTTTTCCCGGCGGCTCGATAGAACCGGGTGATGCAGGGCCTGTCGCCGCCGCGTTGCGCGAGACGCATGAAGAGATCGGCCTGCCGCCGCAACGCGTCAGGGTGCTCGGACAGCTGGACGACGTCGAGACGGTGGTCTCGAATTTCATCATCACACCCGTGGTCGGGTACGTCGCAGATCTGCCTGAGCTGCGGCCGGATGCTTTGGAGGTCGCGCGGATCATGAGCATCCCCGTCGCGCTCCTCGCACGGCCCGGCGTCGAATCCGCTCGCTGGCAGGAATACCGCGGCGTCGGCAAGCTGCGGTATGCGTACGAGTTCGATGGGCACCGCATCTGGGGCGCAACCGGCCGCATCCTGCGATCGCTCCTCGATGTATGGCGTAGCGAGCTGCAAAGCGCATGACCGCAGTGCTGTGCGAGCGCTGCAAAACGCGGCCCGCCACGACGACCGACCTCGTCATGAAGGAGGGCCGCTTCAACTGGCAGCCCTTGTGCGCCCAGTGCATGGCCGAGCAGACCGGGAGGCGGACGGCGATCGCGGCCGGCGCGGCACTCGCGGCCTTGGCGGCGGGTTTCGGCGCGACACTGCTGGCGCAGCGGGCCCAGTCCGAGTCGCGACCCACAGCCCGTGCCCGTGGCCCTGCGCCGGCCCCAAGCGCGCGCACGCGGACGCCCATCCTCAATGCGCTCGGACGAGATCTCACGCAGTTGGCACGCGAGGGCGCGCTCGACCCGGTCATCGGACGCGTCGCCGAGATCGACCGCGTCATCCGCATCCTCGCACGGCGCTCGAAGAACAATCCCGTGCTGATCGGCGAAGCGGGCGTCGGCAAGACCGCGATCGTGGAGGGGCTGGCGGTCCGGATCGCGCAGGGCAGCGCGCCGCGCGCCCTGCTCGGCAAGCGCGTCGTCGCGCTCACCCTTTCCAACGTCGTCGCCGGCACCAAGTATCGCGGCGAGTTCGAAGCGCGCTTGGGCCGCGTGCTCGACGAGCTGCGGCGCAGCGCGGGCGACGTCATCGTGTTCATCGACGAGCTGCACACCATCGTCGGCGCGGGCAGCGCTGAGGGCTCGACCGTTGACGCAGCCAACATGCTCAAGCCGGAGTTGGCGCGCGGCGACATCCGCTGCATCGGCGCGACGACCTTCGAAGAATATCGCCGCCACATCGAAAGCGACGCGGCACTGGAGCGCCGTTTCGCACCGGTCATCGTCGAGGAGCCGACGCACGAGCAAGCGTTGCAGATGCTCGCCGGGGTGAAGGACCGGTACGAACGGCATCACGAGGTCAGCATCAGCGCCGCCGCGCTGCAGGCAGCGGTCACCCTGAGCGCGCGCTACATCGCTGACCGGCGGCTGCCGGACAAAGCGTTTGATCTCATCGACGAAGCTGCCGCCGCGGCGGCGTTGCGCCACGCGCCGAGCGTCGAGCCCGACGACGTCGCGCAGATCGTGTCGGCGTGGACCGGCGTGCCGCTGCAGACGCTGCAAGAAGAAGAAGCGCGCCGGCTGCTGCATTTCGAAGACATCCTGGGCGAGCGCGTCGTCGGCCAAGACGCCGCGCTGCACGCGGTCGCAGAGTGCGTGCGCCGCTCCCGGGCCGGGTTGCGCGAGCATCGCGGTCCGCTGGGAGCGCTGTTGTTCGTTGGTCCGAGCGGCGTCGGCAAGACGGAGCTTGCCCGCGCCACCGCCGCCGCGCTCTTCGGCAGCGATGAAGCCCTCGTCCGTTTCGACATGTCGGAGTTCGCCGAGCCGCATTCAGTGACGCGGCTGATCGGGGCACCCGCCGGCTATGCCGGCCACGACAAGGCGGGAGCGCTGACGGAAGCGGTGCGGCGGCGGCCCTACTCGGTGGTGCTGTTCGATGACGTCGACCGTGCCAACCCGGCCGTGTTGGACTTGTTGTTGCAGATCCTCGATGAGGGCCGCCTGAGCGACGCGCAGTCACGCGCGGTCGACTTTCGCAATGCGCTTGTGATCCTCACGGCCCACGTCGCAGCCGGCGACCGGGCAGGCTCGCTGAGCGATATGCTGCCCGGCGAACTGCTCAAC
>JALYZS010000108.1 GCA_030948745.1 Vulcanimicrobiota bacterium
GTAACATCTCACCCGTCGAGTACGAACGCCGGCTGAGTCAGGTTGCCTGATGTCCAGTCAGAATCACTCCACTAAACCGGGTCAGCTCCAAGTAGCCCGTGGCTCCCCGTAAACATGATATCTAAGACCCGGCTAAAGACCAGCGGCCCCTTGGTCAGCATTCAGCAGGAGGCCCGGGAGCGGATTTAGCGGAGCTTGGGGCTTGCATGGCCCCCCGGGGGCATACTCGATGTTCTTCGTATCGATAAGGATCAGATCCGAGATTTAACATTGCGCTGAATTGCACGTCAGAATAGCGGCGATAGTAGGCGTCTCGGACCAGCGACGGTGAAACCGCGGACCAACCGAACGCAGCGATAGGCTCGCCCGGCGTCGGGAACCGTGACAAGCATAACACTGGCAACGGCAAGGCCGCATATCGCGATAGCAAAGCGCATGGGAGGGCAGTTCACAAGCGCCACTCGACTTCATCCACACTATCCACACTCTGCACAGTTGCGCGGCGCACAAACCGGTTAAACGACCTCACGGCGGAGGACGCACGTATCCTGCGCGAAAGAGTGAGGCATGCTGAACCGCCGCTCCAAAAATCTGACGCCGTCGCACACCATGGCCATCGATGCCCGCGCGAAACAGCTCAAAGCGCAGGGCTTGGACATCATCAACCTGAGCGTAGGAGAACCCGACTTTGATACGCCCGACTCGGCCAAAGAGGGCGGCATCCGCGCCATCCAGGAGGGCTTCACCAAGTACACCATCGCGCCGGGCATCACAGAGCTACGCGAGGCGATCGCGCGTAAGCTACACCGCGAGAACGGTCTAGAGTACAGCGCCGACGAGATCGTGGTGTCCAACGGCTGCAAGCATTCGCTCTTCAACGTGTTCATGGTGGTGCTCGATCCCGGCGATGAGGTGATCATCCAAGCGCCGTATTGGGTGAGTTATCCTGAGATGGTGAAGCTGTCGGGCGGCACGCCGGTCGTCGTGCAGACGGATGCGAGCACGGGATTCGAGCTGACCCCCGAGATGATCGAGCGTGCGATCACGCCACGCACGAAGGCGATCACCCTCAACAACCCTTCCAATCCGACAGGCGTCGTCTATAGCGTCGAGACCTTGCGAGCGATCGCGCAGCTCGCCGTCAAACACGATCTCCTCGTCATCAGCGACGAGATCTACGAGCGTCTGGTGTACGACGGCGCGGAAGCGGTGAGCATCGCCACGCTCGCCCCGGGTATAAAGCAGCGCACCATCACGGTGAACGGCCTTTCCAAAGCGTTCGCGATGACAGGATGGCGTTTGGGATATGCCGCTGCTGATCGGTCGATCGCCAAAGCGATGAGCGAGCTGCAGAGCCATTCGACATCCGGTCCGTCGTCCATCACCCAGAAAGCCGGGCTGGCGGCGCTCCAGGGCGAGCAGCAATGCGTGGAGACGATGCGGCTAGAGTTCGACCGGCGCCGGCACTACTCCATAGAACGAATGCGCAGCATGCCCGGCTTCAATCTTGAGGTTGAGCCGCGCGGCGCGTTCTACGTGTTTCCGAACGTGAGCGAACTCTTCGGCCGAACCGTTGGCAAGCATCGCATCGCGAGCGACGACGACTTGTGCTCAGCGATCCTCGAATCTGCGCAAGTCGCGGTTGTCCCCGGCGGGAGCTTCGGCTCACCCGATCACATCCGCATCTCCTACGCGACGTCGATGGAGAAACTGCGCGCGGGGCTGGATCGCATCGAAAGTCTTCTGCACAACGAAGCCAAGGTGCTCGCCTAGCGCGCCTGCGATCCGAGCGGGCTCTGCAGCTCGCCCAAAAAACGCGTGTCGTTCTGCCGCACCAGCCGCAGTCTGCCGCCTTCGAGCTGGAACTGGGTGAGCGCGGCGTTGTCGACTTCGACCTCCTTGCAATCGCCGAGCGGCCGGGACTGGGCTGCGAGTATCGCAAGCCGCACCACGATATCATGCGTCACCGCTAACACACCATCGCCGTACGCGGCCTCGGCGCTCGCTATGAACGCATCCAATCTACGTTGCACATCTGACAATCCTTCGCCACCCGGAAAGACGACCGTTTCAGGAGCGCGCTGCCACTGCTCGTACCGCTCGGGATCATCGCGCTCGATCTCGCTGCGTAGCCGGCCTTCCCAGCTGCCGTGCGATATCTCGATGAGCCGTTCGTCGAGCGTGCACGCAAGGCCTAACGCTTCGGCGCAAGCGGCTGCGGTCTCGGCTGCTCGCGACAGTGGGCTGCTCACGACTGCCAGGACGCGTTCGCTGCGGATGTGCTCCGCGAGTGCGGCAGCCTGGGCCTTGCCAAGCGCAGAGAGCGGTGTGTCCAGACGCCCCTGATAGCGTCCCTCAGCGTTCCAGGTGGTCTCTCCATGACGGACGAGCAGCAGCCTCATCGTCACCCGAGCCGCTTAGAGTTCCACAACATCGACGCGGCTCACGTCGGGGATGGTGCGTAGACGCTCCAGGAGCGCGGGCTGCGGCAAGCGGTGGATCCCGAGCAGCATCATCGCATCGCCTTGTTCGCGGCGCGCGACTTGCATGTTGGAGATATTGATGCGCGCCTCACCCAGGATGGTCCCGACCTTGCCGACGATGCCGGGGATATCGAGGTGGCGGGTGAGCAACAAATACCCGTGCGGCGCGATGTCCACCTCAAAGCCGTCCAGATCGATCAGCCGCAGCTGTTCTCGATGCACGACCGTGCCTGCGAGCACCGCCTCCCCGCTGCGCACCGCCAGCGACTTGCTGAAGCCGCGCTCCGACGCCGCGCTCAGCGACTCGACCGAAATGCCAAGGTCCGCAGCGAGTGCTTGTGCATTGACCGCGGAGACACGACGATCGGTCAAAAACGGTAGCAGCCCGCTTAAGAAAGCAACGCTAAAGGGCAGCGCATCATACGCGGCGAGCTCGCCTTCGAGCACGACGCTGAAGTGCGAAAGTCCGCCGCCGCGCCACATCTGCGGAAAAGCGCGACCCATGCGGTAGGCAAGCTCGACGAAGGGGCGCACCTCGGCGGACGCGCTGACGGGCGCATTGACCGCACCGGCCGGCGGTGCACCGCGCAACACGGCGATCACATCCCGACACAGGTCGAGCGCGATGCGCTCCTGAGACTCGCGTGTCGAACCTCCCAGGTGTGGCGTCACCAACACTTTGGGATGCTGCAGCAAACGCCAAACGTCTGCATCCGCCGGCGGCGGTTCCACTGCGGTGACATCCAAAGCGGCGCCAGCGATGCCGCCGGTGTCCAGCGCTTCCAAGAGGTCTGCGCCGTTGACCAGTTCGCCGCGAGCGCAGTTGATGAGAAACGCACTGCTGCGCATCAGGGCAAATTGGTTGATGGCGATGAGATCGCGCGTCATAGGCGTGGCCGGGACGTGCAAGGTCACATAATCCGCACGCTGCAGCAGCGTATCCAGCGGAACGAGCTTCACGCCCAGACTCTCCGCTCGCGCTTCACCGATTACGGCGTCGTGCGCGATGACGGTCATCTGGAATGCGCGAGCGCGCGCGGCGACCGCAGCCCCGATGCGGCCGAGCCCCACGATGCCCAACACTTTGCCCGCAAGCTCGCCGCCCGCAAGGCCGCGTGCATCCCATTGGCCGGCATGCACGCGCTGGTTGGCGGCGACGATATTGCGGCTCAACGCAAGGATCATCGCCAACGTGTGCTCGGCCGTGGCAAGCGTGCTCGCGTCTGGCGTGTTGAGCACGATGATGCCGTGGCGGGTGGCGGCCTCGACGTCGATCGCGTCCACGCCGACGCCTGCCCGGCCCACGACGCGCAACGCCGGCGCCGCATCAAGCAACGAGCTCGTCACTTTCGTCTTGCTCCGGACGATCAACGCTTGCGCGGTCGTCAGCAACCTGCGCAGCTCCTCTGGCTGGCGTCCGGCGGCGTCACAGACATCCAATCCTGCGGCGCGCAGCTGCTCCATGCCGCCAGCCGCTAGGTGTTCGGCGACGACGACCAGCGGTTTTTCGCGCGTTGTTTCCGGCGTCGTCACGGCAGGTCGACCAAGGTCTGTACGATTTTGTCCTCAGCGCGGAGGAACGGTCCCAGCATGCCGTTAGCGTCGTTGAACATCACCGAAAAGATCATCAAACCATGATGCTTCGTGTATGCATAGCCCGAAAAGGTCGACACGTGCCAGATATAGCCGTCTTTTGCCAACACCCGACCGACCGCGTCCGTGCCGCGCAGATGCTTGCGCACGGTGCCGTTGATGCCGGCTTTCGCCAAGGCGTGCATAAACACCACGCCTGCGGGGTTGCGTGTCTCCCAGCGAAGCACTTCGGCGATCGCCCGCGGCGTGATGCGATCACCCTGCGAAAGTCCGGAGCCGTCGCCGTTGTCGATGGTTAGCGGCGGCAGAGCGAGCGACGCGATGAAGCGCTGCTCTACCTGCGCACCACCAGCGAAGGATCCGCGACGACCCAGCGCAGCGACGGGCAGCATCTTGAACAGATGTTCTGCGATGAAGTTGTCGCTCGGCGGCATCATGCGTCGGAGAAGTTCGGCGACATCAGGAGAGGCGTGGTCCCACACGACCTGTGCACCGGGGTAGCGCAGTGCTGCTGGCGGCGGAGCCGGTCCGGAATCCGCGACATCCAGCGCAATATTGCCGGGCGCAGCGCGCAGAGCCGGCGTGCTGACGGCGATCCCAGCATCGGCGAGCATTTGCACGAAGACGGCACCGCTATCGAGGTTGCTGTCCTCAACCGTGCAATGGAAGGTTTGCGGCTGCTCGCCCAGCGGCATATGCCCCACGACGGCGATCTGTGTGCTGCCCAGAGAGCGAAAGCAGTCGTAGTCGTTAAGACCGCGTGGCGCCGTTGTCGTTCCGGCAGACACGACCGTCATCGACCCAGGGTCGCGCTGCAACCAGACGCGCAGGGGCGCGCCGGCTTGCGACCCAGGGCTTGCCGTTACTTCGACCGTGCCCTCGTCGAGGGAGAGCGCTTCGATCGGCGGCTGATAGTAATACGGCATGTCATCCCACGCCCAACCCGAGCCGAAGCGCTGCCCATCGAAGATCGAACCATCCACCA
The DNA here is from genome assembly GCA_030948745.1 of Vulcanimicrobiota bacterium. Classification (GTDB taxonomy): domain Bacteria; phylum Vulcanimicrobiota; class Vulcanimicrobiia; order Eremiobacterales; family Eremiobacteraceae; genus JALYZS01. The sequence continues at coordinate 5,062 of JALYZS010000108.1, forward strand.
CAACGCTGCCCGTGATCCGTTTTATGCCGCGCGCCGCCAGCGCCGAGACGGCATTGCGGAGATCGCCCCGGCTGAGCACCGGGTCGCCGCCCCCGACGAGGATGAGATCACCGGCAAGCGCGTTGCCACTGACCGTTCCTCGGGCTAAGAGCCTCGTGTGATACCGGAAGCCTGGGCCAAGGTAGGCGAGCGCCGTCGCTGCGTCGAGCAGCTTGAAATTCGAGGCGGGCGCGAACTCGTGGTCGGCTTGATAGTCGATGAGCAGGCGGCCGTCGCTTCCATCCATGATGGCGACGCCCAGCTGCGCGGTGCGCATCGGATACTGGCCTGCGAGGCGATCGATGGTCTTCCGGAGCAGCGCGATCTGATGCGCGTTGACTGCAAGTCCAGTCGAACTGGCCCGCGCCTCCAGCACGGGCGTGGGTCCTGAGAAGAGCGCGAAAACGCAAGCAGAAACGGCTATACATAGGCGTCGCTTCATGCCGCCTACTTGGCAGCCGAGGCAGTGGCGGCCTCGTGCTGCCTCACGGCTTGCTCCTGCTCGCGCAATCTGCGGTGCGGGCTGACGAGCAACAGCGACGCCAGGACGCACAAGGCGGCGCCCGCGGCCAACGCAGCGCCGGCACCAAAACGCTCCGCGAGCGCCCCGGCCTGCAATGCGCCGATCGGCGAGAGACCCATCAAGAACATGTTGTACAGACCCATCACGCGCCCGCGCATCGAGCCGCGCGCTTCGGTCTGCAGAAAGGTGAAGAAACGCACGATGAACTGCACCATGCAAAATCCCAGCATCGCGGCGAGCACGCTCGCCCAGCGGAGTGTGCCGGCGAAAGCGAACGCCGCGATGGAGAGCGGAAACGCGAACGACATGAGCAGCAACGAACGGAAGCGGGATGCGCCGCGCGCCGCGAGCACGAGCGAACCGAGTAACGCGCCGGCGCCTAGACTGCTCACCAAAAAGCCCAGCGCCGTTGCCGTGCCGTGCAGCTGTAGCCGGGCGATGACCGGCATGAGCAAGATATAATTGAAGCCGAAGACGCTATAGATCATTAAGGCGAGGAACATCCGCGACAGCACCGGATGGCGCACCACATAATTGATGCCGTTGAGCGCGCTTTGCGTGACAAAACGCCGTCGCGAGCCCGCGATGCTGGGCGGCAGGCTGCGCATCCTCGACAAAGCCGCGACGACGAACGCGTAAGAGCCCGCATTCGCGAAGAAATTGGCGGCCTCGCCGAAGTGGACGATGATGGTCGCCGCGATGGCGGGGCCAGCGATGCGCGCGACATTGAAGACCACCGAATTGAGCGCGCTCGCATTGACCAGATCGTCCGGGCCGACGATCTCGAAGATCAGCGACTGCCGGATGGGCAGGTCGAATGCGTTGATGATGCCTGCGACGAGCGCGAGCCAGAAGACATTCCAAAACGTCGCGTGGTTGGTGAGCACCAAAACCCCGAGCGCCACCGCTTGCAAGGCGGACAGCGTCTGCGTGACGATGGCGACACGGCGCTTGTCGAAACTGTCGGCAAGCGCGCCTGCCACCAGGGAGAAGAATAGCGACGGCAAGGTTTCCATCGCGGTGACCAAGCCGAGCAAGAACGGCGAGTTGGTGATACGCAGGACCAGCCAGCCCGCGGCGATGATCTGCATCCACGTGCCGATGAGCGAGAACGCCTGCCCCGCGAAATACAGCCGATAGTTCGGATGGCGCAGCGCGCTGAAGGTCTGGCCGACTGACGAGCGGCGAAGAGAAGTCGGGGTCAGCGGCAAAGACAACTCTCCGTGGGTAGCTGGGCGGCGGATGAAGGCACCTTCGCATGCGACCGATAGTGAACATGCTGGTCGATTTGGACGGCCTGCGCGTTGATCGCCGCGCGCACGACGCGTTGCTCGCAAGCCTCGCGCTCACGATCTCGCTCGTGCACGGCGCAACCGATGCCGACGCTCGCTGGATCGCCGCCACCTTCGGCGGCGTTTGGCCGCAAGAGTCACAGGCGGGATGGAACTGGTTCATCCGCGATGGCCTGGGCAACAGCCGCGGCTTCGCCACCTACGAGCAGCGCTCGCTGCACCATTGGTGGCTGGACGCATGGCTGGATGACTCAAGCGTGGGGATGTTCGGGCCGATGGGCGTGGACCCGGCGCTACGCGGCAAGGGTCTCGGCTGCGTCCTTACCCAGCGTGCCTTGCTCTCATTAAAAGACCTCGGCTTCAGCCAGGCCCTGATACCCGCCGTAGGTCCGGTCGACTTCTACGAACGCTGCTGCGGAGCGCGCGTGGTGCAACGCTTAGAGCGCTAAAGGGTCAAATCCGAATACGCGTCCGCAGACCGGGTGCCGATAGTATTATTAAGGGAACAGCATACCGTCGAATAGGGGATGGATACGTGCCGAGATCAAGGCGCTGGACGACGGACTCGAGCCAGCAAGAGCCCCCGCCCCAGGCCGGGCGCGGCGCGACCAAATGGGAGCCCACGCTTGCGTTTCCAAAAATGGGAGCGCACCGGGCGACGCTCGGTGACCGGCTTTTCGCCGAAGTCCACATCGATGTCAAGGTACAACAAGAACGCGAGAGCGCGCGCGGCGATTCGACGATGGATGGCACTGCGTCGCGACTATCGACGCCGTTCATCGAAAGCGTCGTGTACGACTACATCGGAGTACAAGACGAGCGCACCCTCATCATCCGCGAAACTTCTCGCCAAGGGGAAAGAATTGAGCGCTCGATGTTGTATGTGCGCCTTAACGCGGATGCACCGACCAAGATCAGGTTCCCATCCGGCGTGGTAAGCGTTGTGCTCGACGAAGAACAAGTCGCCATCGTGCGTTGGGTCGGCACTTAGGACTGTCCGCTTCTCAAAGGAGGCCCGCGTTTGCCCCGGACTGCCCTCACGGTCGGGTCATGCAACGCGCTGCCGGGACAACTCACCTACGGGAGTTTTCAAGGCCCGGATCTGCCGACCGGCGGGGCTGATTCTCTTGCGGTGGTCGTCGCGCAGGGCGAGCGCGAGGGGCCGGTGCTGTGGCTGACGGCCAACATCCACGGCGATGAGGTCGCAGGCATCGTCGTGCTGCATCGTCTGCTCAACGCCGAACTGTGCCGCCAGCTGAGCGGCAGCGTCGTGTGCATCCCGAGCTTGAACCCCTCCGGCCTGCGCGTTCGCAGGCGCCATCCTTACTATGACGACCGCGACCCGAACCGCACCTTTCCGGGGCTGCGCCGCGACTTCGGCGAGACCCGCGAGCTATCGGTGTACGAACGGCTGACGGCATCGGTCTTGGACTCGATCCGATCGTCGGCCGATCTCTATATCGACCTGCACTGCGCGTCCATCCTCTCGGTGCCGTTCGTCATCCGCGACCGGGTCTTGTATCAAAAAGACGCCGACAAGGCCGCCGCCCAAGCCCTCTCGGACCGGGTCGACGAGATGATCGCCGCGTTCGGGTTTCCCGCCGTCATCGAGTACAACGTCAAAGGCTATCTGGGGCGCGAGCTGCACCGCTCCAGCACGGGCGCTGCCTTGCAAGAGCTGCGTTTGCCGACGTTCACGGTGGAGCTGGGGCCGCACACGGTCGCCGACGCCCTCGCG
>JALYZS010000209.1 GCA_030948745.1 Vulcanimicrobiota bacterium
GAAGTTGCCTTTGCCGACGCCGGCGATCTCGAGGACGTTCTCGACGCTCGTGCCCTTGAAGCCCTGACGGTAGACCACTTGCGCAGCCAATTCTATGATGTGCTGTCTTCGATTGCCCATTCAAGCCTCAAAGCTGCAGTGACGAAATCGGTCCTCGTGAGCTTGCGCGCTTCGCAAGCCGGTGCACAGCGGCCTCCCGCCTCGCTTGCTCGGCCTGGCAAGCGTCAGCGTGCGTCGTAGTCGACCTCGGCGTGGCGCAGTTTGTCCTCGACCTCCGCCGTCTGCGCGATGATCGGCTTGCAACGGTACACCCGCCGCGCCACATCCGCCAGCGCGGCGTCGCCAGCTTGCCGCGGCACCTCGTGCGGCGCGATCGCGTACACGACCGCCATGCCGCGGACCACGCGCCCAAACACGGTGAAGCCGCGGTCGAGGTGCAGCTGCGGTGATTCGGTGATATAGTATTGGCTCCCGGCGGTGTCGATGAGCGGGATATTCTTCTTGGGGTCGTAGTCCAGTCCGTACGAGATGATGCCGGAGAGCTGCTGCAGCGGATTGAGCTCCGCGGGGATGGAGTAGCCGGGTCCACCATCACCCGTGTTCTTCGGATCCCCGCCTTGCACCACGAAATCTTGGATGACGCGGAAGAACTGCGAGCCATTGTAAAAGCCGCGAACCACCAGATGCAAGAAGTTGTCGACGCTGTACGGGGCTTGATCAGGGAACAGCTCGAGCACGATGACACCCTTGCTCGTATCGAGGGCGACCTCGGGATGCGCGCTGTACGGAGCGCCGCTCGGCAGCGGTTCGGGTGCGACGAGATCTGCTTTCGGGACTGCCGGCGGTTTGAGATCCACCTTCGTCGTGTCTTTGAGGGCCACGAGCGCGTTGTGCGTCTCGACGCGTACGCGCCATGACGTATCCGTCGACGCCAGTCGCACCGGCAGAGAGTAGCTTCTATCTTTGAGTTTTCCTAGACCGCGGACCGCGTAGAGCCGCACCAGCTCATCGCGATCGGTGAGCAGTCGGCGCAGCAGCCGAGGGTCATCTTGATAGAACGAGCGGCTGAGCGCCCAGGCCATGCGCCACTTCGCCTCGCGATTGTTTTCGGCGGCGAGCGCTGACGAGAGCGAACGTGCGGCGCTTTGACGGTGCGGCCCATCCAACAGCGTCGTACCGGGCAATCCCGCTTCACCGATGCCGACCGCCGCGTTGGCGCGGACCGCCGGATCGGGTGAGGTCAGCAGGCGTACCAGCGCTTCAACTGCCCGAGCTCCGCCAATGCGGCCCAACGCCTCGGCCGCAGCTGGAGCTACTGCACCGCCTTCGTGGGCGGCGGACGCGCTCAAGGCATCGATCGACTCGGTCGAGGCGAACACTCCGAGTGCGAACGCGGCGCTCGCCTTGACCTGCGCAGGCGTCTGCGGATCGAGAAATATCTTCCTGACCGGTTGTAGTCCGCTCAGGTTGCCGAGTCGGGCAAGCGCGATGACCGCACGTGTTTCGACCGACGGATCTTTCGAATCGAGGTAGCGCTGCAGTGCCTGCGGCAAGGTCTTACGATTGCGTTCGAGCGCGCCGATGTCTCCGAACGTAGTTCCTGCATCAAACGTCGCGGGCGGCGGTGAGAGCGCGACTTTGGGCTGCGCCGATAAACTCACGCGCGTGTCACCGAGCATGAGCACGCAGACACAACTCGCGAGGAAGACCAAAAAGCCTGGCGTTGTGATCTTTTTCATCCTCGTCGGAGTACGCCGCCATACGCCAGGTCGCCTTGTCAAGCGGTTTGGCGGTCCCATGCAACGGGTATGCATTAATGCACGTTCATCGCTCTACAGCCGTGCTCGAAACGCAGCACGATCCTAAAGAAATCAGGAGCTCCTCTCGATGCCGAAACAATCCGGAAAAGGAGTCAGCGGTATGACCGTCCGCGAGGCGGGCAAAAAAGGCGGTCAAACGGTCAAGCAGCGCTACGGCAAGGAGTTCTACGAAGAGATCGGCCGCAAGGGTGGCAAAGCGACGAAAGATACGCACGGCCACGAGTTCTATGAGAACATCGGCAAGCTCGGCGGCAAAAAGGGCGGCGAGTCGACGCGCGACCGCTACGGCCCGAAGTTCTACGAGACGATCGGCCAGATGGGCGGACAAAAAGTGAAGAAGCTCATCGAAGAAGGCAAAAAGGCGAGCAAACGCGGTTGAGGAGCGGGCGCCAGAACCCGCCCGCGATGTTGGCCCCGTTAGTCGGCTTGCCAGTAGTCCTTGAGCGCCTTGCCCCGGCTGGGGTGGCGAAGTTTGCGCAATGCTTTGGCTTCGATCTGGCGGATGCGTTCGCGCGTCACGCCGAACTCCTGACCGACTTCTTCGAGCGTGCGCTGATGACCGTCTTCCAACCCGAAGCGCAGCACGAGCACTTTGCGCTCCCGCTCGGTGAGATTTTTTAAGACGTCGCCCATCTTCTGCTTGAGCATGGTCACCGACGCCGCCTCGGCCGGCGCGATCGCTTCCGGATCCTCGATGAAATCGCCCAGGTGGCTGTCTTCTTCTTCACCGATCGGCGTCTCGAGCGAGATCGGCTCCTGCGCGATCTTCATCACCTCGCGCACCTTGTCGGGCGAGAGCGTCATCTCTTTAGCTATCTCTTCCACCGAAGGATCGCGGCCGAGCTCTTGCAAGAGCTGGCGCGAGATCTTCACCAGGCGGTTGATCGTCTCCACCATGTGCACGGGGATGCGGATCGTGCGCGCCTGATCGGCGAGCGCGCGCGTGATCGCTTGGCGGATCCACCAGGTCGCGTAGGTGGAGAACTTATAGCCCTTCTTGTAGTCGAATTTCTCGACCGCGCGGATGAGTCCGAGGTTGCCCTCCTGGATGAGGTCCAAGAAGAGCATGCCGCGCCCGACATACTTCTTCGCGATGCTGACCACCAAGCGTAGGTTGGCTTCCGTCAGGTCGCGCTTGGACGCTTCGCCCGCCTCGAGGATCGTGGCGTTGGCATGGCCGCCGTTTTGCTTGGCGCGCGCGCGCTCTTCCTCGGCACGCTCGATCGCTTTCGCAAGCTCTTGCTCTTGCGCCATACCGAGCAGCGGCACGCGACCGATCTCTTTGAGGTACATGCGCACCGGGTCGTCAAGCGCGATACCCGGCACAAGCGTCAGATCTTCGGGCGTCTCCTCGACCGGCTCGGCTTCTTCTTTGTCCTCGGCGCCGACCTCGGGCATCTCGGTGATCTCGATGCCTTGGGCCATGATCTCCTCGACGAGCTCGTTGCCCTTCTCAGGGTCCTCTTCGTCGAAGGCCGCGGAGATCGCGAAGACTTCGTCATACGTGAGCGAGCCGCGCTTCTTCCCCTTTTCGATGAGGGACTTCACTGCGGCTTCGCGCGCGGTCGGTGCAGCTTTTGCATCGCCAGGCGCCGCAGCTGCAGATGCGTCGTCCGGCGTGGTGTTGGATGGTTTGCGGGGTGCCACCGTTATCGTCCCTCCTTTCCTTGTGAAACTGAGCCATGGACGCTCGCTGCAAGCGTGTTGTATTCATCGCGCAGCGGTTCGGGAATGGCGTGACCCGACGTTAAGAGAGCGTTGATTTCCGCATCAACATTGGAAAGCCTCCGCTCCATGCGCCGCCGTTCGAAGCGTTCGACGATGCGCGCGAGCCGCTGCTCGTCGTCTTCGAGCGAGAGCGGTGGCGACGCGAGCGCCAGCCGCGTCAGTTCAGCGATATCGCCGTGGTCGGCGAGCAGCGTCAGCGGGTTGATGCCGGCGCTGAGCTCCGTGCGGCGTGCGAGCAACGTCACAAATGCGGCGCGCGCCGCATCGTCGAAAAACTCATCCGCGCTCAAGCGATCGGCGACGAGTGCGAACAGCGCGGGCCGCACGAGCACCAATTGCACGAGCTCACGCTCCACCGATGGCGCTTCAGCCACCGCCGGCGCGCGCCGGTGCGGAACAGCGTGCAGATCGCGACCGCCTGGCGATGGCTCGCGGCGCAGCGGGAATGCATTGCCTGCCTGCATGCCGACGTGACGCAGCGAGCTTTCGGCCACGTCGAGCTTGCGCGCCATCCGCTTGATGTACTGATCGCGCTCGATCGGATCGCGCACCTGTGCGATGACGGCCATGGCTTGGCGCGCGACGTCGCTCTTGCTCGAAAACCGCTCAGCGATGCGTGCGCACGCGAGCTCGATCTTGAAATCGACCCAGGGCAGCGACGCATCCAAGAGCTGGGCGAAGGCGGCGGCCCCGTCGTTGCAAAGGATTTCATCCGGGTCGCGGCCGCGCGGCAGCTGCGCCACGCGCACGTGCAGCCGCTCCTCGACGAGCATGTCGATGCTGCGCGCGGTGGCAGCCTGTCCGGCAG